>NZ_JACJQM010000027.1:0-89722 GCF_014696655.1 Nostoc sp. FACHB-888
TGATCCCCCTAAATCCCCTTTAAAAAGGGGGACTTTGAGAGCTCTTTGCCCCCCTTTTTAAGGGGGGTTGGGGGGATCAAAAGGCTGTGCCGCAACTCTAGAAGACTTGTGTATACACCGTAGCTCCTAAAAGGAAAGAGGCTTTGATGCTTACTCCCTTTCCCTTTCTTCTCTACGAGAGGCTTCGCCAACGAGACGCTGCGCGAACGCAGGGAAGGGGCTGGGGTTAGGTCTGTATTTCACGCAATTGAGAACCGCTACATAAATCCAATTCGCCGCAATTCGCTTTTTCGCAATGACGCTCCTACGTCGCTAACGCAATTAAACTCAGCCTGACACTAGAGCCGGGGTTTTTACCTACCTTAAGATACAAGGATTTTTTCTCTACGAGACGCTACCGCGATCGCGCCACCTACAGGCGAGGTTTTGAACATGAAGCTTTTTTGATAAAGCGGACATCATATAGGACTTATATTTGATTTTTAAACAAAACTCAGTACACCTTTATTCCTTCTTCCCAGTCCCCAGTCCCCAGTCCCTTACCTCTACGAGTGATTCAGAAATCAAATCGGATTGCTATATTATAGGTTCTGCTCAAGTGGGTACTCCAAATCAGCGTGTGGAGGATGCCAGCAGCAAATCTTTCCGGCGCATTTCCCAGGCTAGGGTAGTGGACACAATTTGATCTAAATCATTATATTTTGGTTGCCAACCCAGTAATTTGCGGATTTTATCAGCACCAGCTATCACACAAGCAGGATCACCAGGGCGGCGTTCTGTTTCAATAACCGGAAAATCTACCCCAGAAATAACCTTAACCCGTTCGATAACTTCACGGACACTGTATCCTTGCCCATAACCACAGTTCAGAATTTGGCTTTCGTTACCTTGCTCTAAATAAGCCAAAGCATCTATATGTGCTGCTGCTAAATCTTCAACATGAATGTAGTCTCTAACTGCCGTTCCATCTGGTGTAGGAAAATCTGTACCGAAAATTTTTACTCCAAGTTTGCGTTTGAGTGCAGCATCACACGTAACTCGAATTAAATGAGATGCTTCTTTTGCCATCTGCCCCAATCGTCCACCAGGTTCTGCTCCAGCAACATTAAAATATCGCAAAATTACGTAATGTAAATCAGAAGCCTTTGCATAGTCACGAATCAGCCATTCACAAGAAAGTTTTGATCGGCCATAGGGGTTAATCGGTTCAGTTGGTGTCGATTCAGTGACAGCACTCGTTGCTGGTTCCCCATAGACAGCTGCTGTACTAGAAAAGATAATTCGGTTCACACCCATATTGCTGCAACAACGCAGTAAATTTAGGGTGTTGCGAGTATTGTTAGCGTAATAATCTAAGGGATGAGCAACAGATTCGGGTACATTCAGACTGGCGGCAAAGTGTAACACAGCCGTAAAATCATGCTGACGAAATACTTGAGAAAGACGTTCTGAATCTTTTAAATCACCAATAATTAACTCACCAGATAATACTGCTTGGGGCGAACCTGTAGAACAATTATCATAGACCACAATATCGTAACCAGCTTCGCCCAACTGACGAACTACATGAGAGCCAATATATCCTGCTCCACCAGTAACTAAAACTTTGTTATTCATCTGCCTTTGCCCAGTAACACTACCCGAATGGTTTTGAAAATGATCGCTAAATCCAAAGCTAGGGAATAATTTTTGATGTAGTAGAGGTCATAAGCTAATTTCTCGTAAGCATCCTCTACTGATGCGCCATAGGGATACATGACCTGCGCCCAGCCTGTAATTCCGGGTTTGACGACATAACGTAAGTCATAGTAGGGAATTTCTTCTCGCAGCTTGATATCAAATTCCGGCCGTTCTGGACGGGGGCCAATAAGGCTCATTTCTCCCCAGAGAACGTTCAAAATCTGTGGTAGTTCATCGATTCTAGTTAGGCGTAACCAGCGCCCTATTCTAGTAATTCGGGGATCTCGTTCCTTGGCCCACTGCACTCCTCGTTTTTCCGCATCCTGATACATGGAACGAAATTTATAAACTTTAAAGGGCTTTCCTTCCAAACCAGTCCGCATCTGTGTGTAGAACACCGGGCCTGGACTATCTAACTTAATTGCCAGTACTACTAGCAACAACATTGGAGATAAAAACTGGAATAATAACAATGCCAAAAGAATGTCTAAGAACCGCTTGAGCTTTTGACTAATGCTGTCAGCCGTTAAATTAAAACCAGTACCAAAAGCCAGCCAGTTATCTTGAAGCAGAAATGAGGGAAGTTTCTGCCATAAGGTTTCACAAATATCAGGAATCCCGTAGATGGAGACACTAGATAAACGTAACTGCATCAACTGCTGTATCTCTGCACTAGATAATTCCGTTGGGGTTGTTACTATTACCCCTGACCAAGATTGTTGACTCCATTGGGGTAAGTCATTGAGGCTTCCTACAGAAACTCGATTACTTTCTGCTAACTCATTGGTGTTCGCCTCTGGTGCTGCTAGAACAACCAAGCGCCCTAATGAACTGTGTTTTAGAAAAGTCTTGCCAAATAGAATCGCTTTTTGACCTGCACCCAAAATTAGCCAACGGCTGTGTTGAGCTTGCGATCGCACCCACTTTGCTGCCCATAATCTTGATACCATAGCCCACATGGTAAATATGCCTAAGCTGGGGAGCAAAATTCCTCGTTTCAAGACTATATCTTTACCCCAAATTCCAGTAAAGTAAACCAGAATTGCAACAATGCTGGCAATAACAACATTACTAATCAAAATGCGTGATGGAGCGCGTAAACCTGCTATTTGGGTATCTGGATGGTAAGTATCTGCTAAATACAGCCCTGCGAGAACTAGGAAAAAAAATAAATATATGAGAGGGTCAAAACTGTTCAGATTTTGCTCTAATCGTAACCATAATGACAGAGATAAACTCAACAATAAACCCACAATATCGGTTAACAACAATAATAAACAGAGGATATTATCTGTCTGATATAACTTCTTGGTTTTTTTGCCAACAGCAAGAGTAATAGTCATTTGCATATATTACTAATTACAGTAGACATGACAAAATTGTGTACAAGCAATGATTTGCTCGAAACTTTTAGCATCAGATTTTGATATCTAGAAAGAACTTAAAACACCTAAAAAAATACATAACGGACAATCGTCAACGTAAACTTTATTTTAATATTTAAAATAAAGTTTACTTAACTTAATCTAAAAAAAATCCTACGTGTTCTATTCTGCATTTATGAATGCTTTATTTGTAAACTTAACTTTAGCTATTCAGCCATGTGGAAATTACGGAACTATTTGAAGAGATACAGAATTCCTATTTAATTTTTCAATCTACAAAGACATAAAACTTTTTGAATAGTTTATTGCACAATTATTATGGTATAAATAAGGGTTTAGAAAAACCAAAGATTTGAGTCTAATAGCTCCAAACAAAATCAAGATAAGTGTACGAGCATCCCAGACACGTGGCATGGCAACCTCGATGCACTCGACTATTCAGAGGATAAGAGTTCAAGGTTATCAGAAAAATGGGTTTAAAACCCCGTGCTTCTAGCACGGCTTTTCTTGGTCTTGGATGTATTTTTTGAGAACTTCAAGGGGCGCACCTCCTATCGAAGATACAAAATAACTAGGACTCCATAGAGCTTGCTTACCATAAGGTTTAGGGTATCCAGCTTGACCATACCTACGGCTAGACACACCTTTTAACGCATTAACAATTTGAGATATTGAGAGCTTAGGTGGAAATTCAATTAACACATGAATGTGGTCTGATTCCCCGTTAAATTCAAGTACATTAAAGTCCATCTTTTTTGAAACTTCCACAAAAGATTTGCGGATTAGATCAAGGCTTTCATTAGTAAATATTTTCCTTCTATACTTGGTAACACAGACCAAATGTATTTTTAGGTCTGAAACACTGTGTCTTTCTTTCCTTAAACTACTTGCCATGTATGACTGACCAATGTAAGATATTTTAGTAGACCAATTTTACTACAAGGCATGAAAGCTAGGTATAGGTATAGATTTTACCCGACAGACCAACAAGGACAGAGTTTAGCTCAGTTGTTTGGGTGTGTTCGGGTAGCTTGGAATGATGCCTTGGCTTTCTGTAAGCAGTCTGTTAGCGTAGCGGGAGAGCGTACCCGCTCGACAAAACTACCAGGATACAACAAACTCTCAGCAATGCTTACTCAAGCGAAAAAGACTGATGAGAGAAAGTGGATGTCTGATGTTTCTTCAGTGCCTTTACAACAGTCTCTTAGACATTTAGATGTTGCTTACAAAAACTTTTTTAACTCTCGTAACGGGAAAAGAAAAGGTGGTAAGGTTGGTGTGCCTAGATTTAAGAAAAAGACTAACTCGCAATCAGCCGAGTTTACCAAAGCAGGTTTTTCTGTAAAAGATGGAGGAGTTTATCTAGCTAAAATTGGGGCAATTAAACCAATTTGGTCAAGAGAATTACCATCTGAGCCTAGTTCAGTTACGGTAATCAAGGATTGTGCTAATCGTTATTTCTTAAGTTTTGTAGTAGAAGTTGAGCCTATTCATATTGATGCCAAAAACCAAAGCATAGGTATTGATTTAGGTTTGAAAACTTTTGCATTCATGAGTAATGGCGAAACGGCTAAAAGTCCTAATTATTCACCCTTGGATAGACGGCTTAGACGCAAACAGCGTCAGCTTGCTCGTCAGGTAAAAGGATCTAATCGTTGGGAAATAACTCGGATACAAATCGCAAAGCTTCATAATCAAATAACTGATACTCGCAAAGACTTTTTGCACAAGCTATCAACCAAAATAGTTAACGATAATCAAGTAATCATTTTGGAAGATTTAAACGTGTCAGGAATGGTTAAAAACCGTCGATTATCTAGAGTAATCAGTTTGCAGGGATGGAGAGAATTTAGAAACCTGTGCGAGGCTAAGTCCGAAAAACTTAACCGTGATTTTCGTACAGTTAACAGATGGGAACCTACAAGCCAAGTATGCTCCGAATGTGGATTTAAATGGGGCAAAGTTGACCTCTCTATTCGTTCAATACTTTGCTTAAATTGCGACACTGAACACGATAGAGATGGGAACGCAGCTAAAAATATAGAACAAGTCGGGATGGGGAATCGCCACGACTCTAAACGGACGCAGAGGAATTGTAAGACTATTTCGGTAGCAGAATCCGTTGAAGCGTCAAGAATCACCGCTCCTTCAGGACGGTGAGTATTTCAATCTCCACAGCCAATACCTAATAAATAGTTTTCAGCATTGGACGGGAAATTCTTTACTGGATGCCAATGCTTCGCCACTTGAAACAGCACAGGCTCTATTTGAAGCACCATTTGCCTTAGTTTCTCACGGCACGGAGTCAGACCCAATTTTTAACTATGGTAATCGCAAAGCGTTGGAACTATGGGAGCTTTCTTGGGAGGAATTTACTATGATGCCTTCGCGGAAATCGGCTGAAGAAGTAGTGCAGGAAGAACGCGATCGCCTCTTAAAAGAAGCAGCAACTAAAGGGTTTAGCTATTTTTCTGGTGTGCGGATCACCAGTACTGGCAAACGCTTTAAGATCCAAGATGGCATCCTCTGGAATCTCTTAGATGAGCAGAATAAATTATGCGGTCAGGCAGCAGTTTACTCTAAGTGTACGTTTATTACATGATTACTGGCTCATACATAATATAAATACTAATTAATTACTTAGTGAAAACGAGATCCATCCACGAGGTAGAAGAAACTACTACCAGAAATCAGTATTTTGGGATTAGTGTCTTAAAAATCAGGAAAAACGCCCGTGGTTCCAATTAGAGATAATAATCCTACAAAAATTACGCCTTATGTAACTTATGGGCTGATTGCTGCTAATGTCCTCGCTTTTCTTTATGAAGCAAATCTTCCCCCCCAAGCATTAAATGGATTTCTACACCTTGCGGCTGTAGTTCCACGAGAACTGACTTTAAGTTTTGGTGGTATCTCTCTACATCAACCAGTACCAGAGTGGGCAACTTTGATTACCTCGCAATTTTTGCATGGTGGTTTCTTGCACTTAGCTGGCAATATGCTGTTTCTGTGGATTTTTGGTAACAACGTTGAAGATAAGTTAGGCCATGCCAAATATTTGCTGTTCTATTTATCTTGTGGTGTTTTGGCATCCTTGACCCAATGGTTCTTCGCTCAAGATTCTAGCATTCCTTCTTTGGGTGCAAGTGGTGCGATCGCAGGCGTTTTAGGAGCATACATTCTCCGCTTTCCCAACGCCGAAGTTCTCGGTATAGTGCCTTTAGGGTTTTTCTTCCCGACTTTCCGTGTCCCGGCATATTTCTTTTTGGGATTCTGGTTTCTCGAACAAGCCTTCTACGGGCTTGCTAGTCTTCAAACACGTACCAACATCGGTATGGAAAGCGGCGGTATTGCCTATTGGGCCCATGCAGGCGGGTTTATCTTTGGGGCAATTCTTGGTCCACTGTTGGGTTTGTTTAACGACAAATCGCTAAAAGAATCTTGGTATCAGTAATTTTTCAGGATATTCTCAGGGCTTTCAATTAGGCTAATTGATTAAAAAGGTGAAATTTCCAAGCTTCGCAACTGCTAGCCTTACAAGTTATATTGCAATTAGCCAATAAATTAGGAAAAACACCTGTGTTTCCCCTCTACGACGAAAATCCAACCCGAATTACCCCGTATTTCACCTACGGGTTAATTGGCATGAATATTGTAGTTTTTCTTCACGAGGTGAGCCTGCCAAATGCACAATTGAATCAGTTTTTAGGTCAATATGCAGTAATACCTCAAGAGTTAACCACCAATTGGAGTGGAGAGTGGATAACCTTATTTACGTCGCAATTTTTACACGGCGGTTGGTGGCACTTAATCTCGAATATGGTGTTTCTCTGGGTTTTTGGTAACAATATTGAAGATCGATTGGGTCATGCCAAATATCTGATTTTTTATTTGGCGTGTGGTGCTTTAGCTGCGTTGTGCCAATGGTTCATTGGTACGAATTCTGAAATTCCTTCATTAGGGGCAAGTGGTGCAATTTCTGGCGTTTTGGGTGCGTACATTATCCGCTTTCCCCACACTAAGGTCATGACCTTAATATTTTTAGGGATTTTCATTACCACAATTAGAGTTCCAGCATTAATAATAATTGGACTTTTTGTTGTGCAGAATATAATTTCCGGTCTTGTCACCCTGCAAACAGCCGCTAATATGACTGTGCAAACTGGTGGAGTTGCTTATTGGGCGCACATCGGGGGTTTTGTTTTTGGAGTAATTCTCGCTCCCCTATTTGGGTTGTTTAGGCAGGACTAATTGAAATTTTCACCCTCAGTTCATTACGGTTTCACCCAAAGTCATATTAAACAATCCAAAATGAGGAGATGCTATCTTAGCAATTCCCTGTAGTAATCCTAAATGAGTCGTGAAAATCTCCGATTTTTCTCTTTGCGTCCTGCCAGTTGCTACAAGTCGGGGAACTCGCCCAACGCACTAGCTTCTCTGTGCCTCTGCGCTTAATTTATTTTTACAAATGATTTAAGACTGCTACATTTGGGAAAGTATTAGTTTTTGCTGGCACCTGCTGAAAGTTCTTCTGATTCTTGTGCTTCAGACGTAAATCTTGATGATTGTACGGCTTGTTCAGGTAGAGAAACAATGATATCCGTACCATTAATAATTGTTCCCAATAACCCCAGTTCCGATTCAACCAATTGATCAATAGCTTCACCTAACATATTTTCTTGTGTATAGTGTGGTCGTGTCACAAGTACCATGCCATCGCTGTAAGGTTGGATCAACAAAGGGTCATTAGATATGCTAAGTGAGCTAGTGTCTAAAATAACTAGATCAAAGCGTTCGCGGACATCCTCCATCAGCCGCCGCATTTCGCTGGATTCAAGAATAGCAGCCGATTGTCGCACAGGTCCAGGGCTGGGAATAATGTATAAATTTTCCACATCAGGAACTAAACGAATACATTCACTTAAATTAGCGTAATAACGCAGGGGTTCAATGGTGGCATCGGGGTCAGGAATTACATTCAAGGATGTACAACGAGAAGGCGATCGCAAATCTGCTTCGATAATTAAGGTTCTTTTACCAGCACGGGCTGAAGCTATACCCAAGTTATACGCACTTGCTGTCTTACCCTCTAGGCTACTGGTGCTAGTAATCAACACCACCTTCAAGGCGTTACCACCAATCCGGCGTAGATTACTACGGAATTTTTCGTAAAATTCTAAATAAGGAGAATCCGCAGAAAGTACCACCGGCACTGCTTCTTGAGGCAAATCATCAACTGGCATTAAAGGCAATTCTCCCAACAGTGGCACTTCGCGTTGCTTGAGGCTGTCGCGAATATCTTCTCTGGTTTTGAAAGTCCCTTCCAGCGCTCCCAACAAAAATATTACCCCGCCACCAATTAAGGCACCTAATAAACCACCCACAGCAAGGGTAATAGGTACACTCTTAGGAGGTTTTATCTCCGCAGCTGCTGTGGGGCGTCTGGCAATGCTGAGGCTGCTGGTAGTTTCTGCCTCTGCGGTTTTAGAATCGGTTAGCTTTGCCTGCATTTGGTCATATATGGCTTTTTTAAGTCCAACCTCTTGTTCTAAACGCGATCGTTCTAATTGCTTATTGGGTATCAGAGAATACTCTCGCCGTAGTCGCGCTTCTTGTCGGATTTCTTGAGCTAGTTGTTGTTCCAGCGTCTCCCGTTGGGTTTGCAGAGACACCATTTGATTTGCCAACTGCTGGCGGGCTGGATCTAAGCTACTTTGGGCGCGAATACCTGCAACGCTACCCCGAAGCGGAGCCGCCGTACCATCACCGCCTAATACTTCAGAGGCACGTTGTTGCAGCAATTCCTCAGCAGCTTGTTTCTGACGCTGCAACTGAACCATCGTTGGGTGTTCTGGTCGCAAATCTTTTATGAGTAAGGCAATTTGCGACTCGCTTTGATAAATTTGCGCTCGCAAGTTACCAATAATTGGATCGGCACTCAAAGCAGAAGAGATATAAGCTTGTCCGACTGATAAACCTAACTTATTTTCTAAACTGCCAACTTGACCATCAACCCCAGAAATAGTTAATTGAATTTGCCGTTGTAGATTTTGGCTGTTAGTAATAGCACTTAACAAGCTACCATTCTCTGCTGCTAATATTGCCGTTCGCTCTATGCGATCGTACTGTTCCAGCCTCTTTTCTGCAATTTGCAATTCCCGTTTAGCTTGTGGTAAACGCTCATTAATCTTTTCAATAATTGCTTGTAATCGCCCAGTATTGATGTCACTACTCAACTTAATCATTGATTGCATCAATTCAGTCAAGACCTCAATGGCTCGTTTGGGGTCACTATCTACATATTTCAGTTCAAAAATACTTGTTTCAAGTTCTCCAGTCCTGGGATTTTTTTTAGGTAAAGTAAGGACAACATTTGTACCCAGTTGTTGCGGTTTGACATTTACTTTCTCTGCCACTGTCGCAATTATCTGGTTTGATAATAAAACATCCTGATTTAGTTCCTTTCCTTGCTGTTGGATTTGACTACCAGTTGCAGAGAAAGAAACTGGTGGGCCAGCATAGGTAAGTGCGGCAGATGCTATGTAGTTAGTAGGTGGCTCTGGCTGCATAGCCACCACCGTTGACCCCACTACAACTAAACCAAAACTAGCTAGTCCAATCCACTTGTATTTTTCAAAAGCAATAAGATAGCGTTTAACAATTGGTGGGGTCATGGTCGCTTCGCTCCAATTCAAAATTCAAAATTCAAAATTCAAAATTTAGGAAGCACCAAACTAAAGATAGTGGCTTTGATAGAAGGCAAGGGCGCTATTAACTTCCTACTGTATATCTCAATTGATATCTTCAAATATTTTAATAAATTTAATGCGAACTTGGAGATGTGGCTTCTTCCACTCCAAACTATTTCCAGCCTGTATCCTTCTTTTAGAGTCACTAATTTTACCTACCACCAAAGTCGTCAAAAAATCGGAGGAAAGACTGGACATTGAAGAAGGGTTGGGTAATGGTAGTCAAGAAATTAGTAATTCTACCGATGAGGTTCCTACCAACAACAAGAACATCATTATCTTGAAGAGCCACATTTTGAGATGCATCGCCTCCTAGAGCTTTTTTTGCATCAAGTTTCTGGGTAACAGCTTGACCTCGTTCAGGATCAAAGCGAACCAGAGCGATATCCCGGAGATTAGCAGTGTCGAGATTTACTCCTCCTAAAGCATCTACAAATGTACTCCCGTTAGGTAGTGCTTGAATCGAAAGACCTCCGGCGGCGTAGTTTAAAACCCTGACTCTAATCTGTGGTGTAGCTAAGGATGAACGTGCTACTAAATTGCGGTCATAACCGTCATCATTACCAACTTCACGACGGGGGATGAGTATCGCATCTCCGTCTTGTAAGCGTAAATTAGGAATTGAACCGCCATCTTGCAGTGCTGCATATAAGTCAATAGTTTGTGAAATCACAGAACCATCGATTAACTTCCGGCGTATTTGCACTTGTCGCAGGTCTGCATTTAATGTTGAACCACCAGATATTAGCAAGGCATCAGCAACACGGGGTGTTGATGAATTAATCGGATAAATTCCTGGTCGAAATATTTCCCCGCTAATGGTAACTTGAACTGGTCGCGTGCCTGCCAAGGCTACTACTACGATTGGATCGGGTACAATGCTACTTAAACCCAAGCGAATTTTTTCTTGAGCTTCTTCCAAAGTTAAGCCTTGTAATGATACCGTCCCCACTTGTGGCACTACAATGTTGCCTTCTGGACTAATTACAGCTTGAAAACTTAAGTCTTGACGCTGCGTTGCTAGACCTAAAACTATTACTGGATCAACCACATAACGATTTAAACCTAAGCGGATTCTTTCTTGAGCTTCTTCCAAAGTTAAACCTTGTAAAGAAACTTTTCCCAGTAGCGGCACCACAATGTTACCTTCTGGGTTGATTAAAGCTTGAAAGCTCAAATCTGGAAAGCGCTGAACCGAAACGCTAATTCCATCTCCTATTCCTAAGCGGTACGGGCCAGGAGGACGCTGAAGCACAACACTAATTACATCTCCTGGCCCCAAAAGATAGCGGCTGAGTTGAGGAGAAATTTCGTCATTTGCACCTTGAGGTACAACTTCAGTACCTGGCACAGGCGAAGGGGGTTGCCTTGGTGATTGTACTTGAGGTAGAAAAGGCTGGGCAACAACAAGTTGGATAGGTGTTGTTAAGAAAACTCCCACTTGAAGACTGACAAAACACAGGGCGCTGGATGCACGCATATAATAACTGGAATTTATAAACATCGGTGCAGGAAAACTGATATAAGAATTAGTCGCGCCGAGTGGTCATTTTACTCTAAAAATAAATGTCCTAAATTTTTTTTGTCTGCAAATATTTTACCAACAAAAAGTAGAAAAGTTTTGCCAATTTTAATTTATAATTCTACCTAAACGCGATTGTAGAGATGCAACTGAAGAATCTCTGCACCAAGGCATCTTTAACAGACTCTACAAAGGACCTGCCATCAATGCTGCTTGCACTGTTTCTCCTATAGACTGCGCCAAAGACCAAGATGTTTCTACTTGCCCTAAAGGTTCCATTGGAATCAGAATACTCACACCCACCCAAGGAGTGCGTTGCTTGCGCCACTGTGCCAATTGATCCGCCAAGAACCAGTGTAAAGGTGATGGATTTCCGCCATCTGGCATAGCGTACCATTGCAATACAGCGAAGGTTTGTTGTGGGGTGGAGGCGCGAAAAAACCTAGCTTCTACTTTCTTATGGGCATTTGAAGCCAACTTTGCAGGTGGTTTCACAGTAAATTCAGCAGAACGATATTGAGCTATATCCCACTTCCCCCAGCGCGATCTTCCCCAGCTGTTAACGTCTGTCCACTCTACCTCTGGTTGATCCATAGGCCCATTTTGCGGCAGCAAAAGCAAGATTGCCTGAGATTCGGAAGCTTCTTTTTTAATTACCTGCAAAGACCATTTATGTTCGCCAATTTGCTGTTCTGCTTGTTCAACACTTTGCCAACCAGGAAGGACTAACCCAGTCTTGCGGATCTGTTTTAACTCGTTAAGGGTAGTAACAGGTGGTGGCTGCTTCCATTGCCATTTTCCTGTCCGATATCCGGGAACCCCTCCTATTGCTAGCAGCAGTAGCAATAACAAAAGTGCTGCTACCTGACTTAATTGGTTTTCCTTGAAAAACTTGGAGAAGGAAATCATCAGTAAAATTTTATAATACTTAGGCAAAATTTTACTTTATAAAATCACACCATGAGTTCAGTAATATTTATGAGTAGAGAAGAAGCAAGGGAGCAGGGGAGAAGAGTTTTCCCCTTTGCCTCTTTTCAATGCCCCATACCCCATGCCCAATAATTCTAACTTTCTGCTTCTTGCTCAGTTTCTAGAGATGCTGAAAAATAGCTATTAAGCCAATTGAGTAAGGGCACTAATGACACTAGCATACAAGCTGAGTAGAGATCACCACCCCAACCGTCATGCAGCCATTTAAAAGCCGCTTCTTGACCTGTGCCGTGAAAGAAAGTCAGTAAAGTATTACGAATGATATTGGCAGTAGTACTAACGATCGCAGCAAGAGATAAAAACGATATAGTTATGCGGCGTGAAGACAAAGCGTCTGTCCAATAAAGCAGCATCAAGCCGACGTAGAGAGTCGTGAACAACATTTTCAGCCCTGCACAATAAGGGGCAACTTCCACAATCCGCCCTCCTACGTAGAGATTTATCTCATCTACGGTTACGTCCATACCGAATTGATTCAGTATGAAGCCTGCTGTGCCAGCAATGAAGCTTTGGAGAGGCAATGTATAAGGAGCAATAAGATAAGGTACTGCTGTTGGGGTTGCCAAAAATACTAGTAGCAGGGGAAATCCTTGCAATCGCAAACCTGCTATTCCTTTAAACCACAAGCATAATCCCGCCAGTATAACGGGCAAGGAAAGGTTAACCCACTCTGTAACACCGCTTAGATAAAACACTGCCCCTAATAACAACAAAACAGCGCTCAAAGGATGGATGGTATCTGGTAAACGTGTCCACTTTTTCCGGTTCATCCAACCTACATAAGCCGCAAATGGTAAACCAATAATCCCGTGGCTGAAATATTCGTGTTCTGTACTGATATTTTTGTGCAGCCAACCATCCAACCAGTGTAGCAATATAGGGGCATAAAGCAGCAGCAAAATGCCTAAAATAGCTAGATATAATAAGCCTGACGCGCTTCTGTTTTTAACCTGTTGCTGGAGTGCCATGATTTTTATTAGTCATTGGTCATTGGTCATTAGTCATTGTCATTGGTCATTTGCAAAGGACGACTGACAAAGCACAAATGTCTAATTGCTAGATGCACATTAGGTATGAATTAACTTCAGGTTACCACGCTGCCAAGGTCAAGAGGGGAGGATTGATCTACCTGAGAAGTTGTTGAGACTGCATGAGCGATCGCAGCTACAACTTCTTTGACTTGACTACTGCTCAAACCAGGATACATCGGTAATGATAATATTTGCTGTGACAGTTTTTCTGCTTCAAGGAAATCTCCAGGCTGATAGCCTAAGTTGCTGAATGCTGGCTGGAGATGACAAGGAATTGGGTAGTGAATGCCAGTTTGAATTCCTACTGCTGTGAGTTTTTCCTGGAGTTGCTGGCGCTCTATTGGGCAAGAATCATCAACTCTAATCACATAAAGATGATACACATGGCCTGTATCACTTTGGTTTTCCATAGGGATAATACCAGCAGTTGCCAAGGGTGCTAGTTCTGCATCATACTGCTGGGCAATAGTCAAGCGATCGCGATTCCATTGTGGTAAATATGGTAGCTTCTGGTGCAAGATCGCTGCTTGTAAAGTATCCAAGCGGCTATTTGTACCTGGTTCAGTATGAAAATACTTTTGCGATGCACCATAATTTCGCAAACGCACCATCTTCTGGGCTACATCTGAATCTTGCGTCAGCAGCATTCCCCCATCCCCAAATGCTCCCAAATTTTTGCTGGGATAGAAACTAAAAGCTGCTGCTACGCCTACTGAACCGGCGTGATATCCATCTCTTTGGGCAAGGTGTGCTTGTGCTGCGTCTTCAAAAATTAGAAGTTTGTAGGTATCGGCAAAGTTCAATAACTCGCGTGGTGATACCATCTGTCCATAGAGATGTACAGGGATAATTGCTTTAGTTTGAGGCGTAATTGCTTTGGCTGCGGCTTCTAAATCAATTAAGGCTGTTTGGCGATCGCAATCTACTAAAATTGGCTTCGCGCCAGCCCGTTGCACTCCAATCAAGGTTGCTATAAAAGTGTTTGCGGGTAAAATCACTTCATCGCCAGCACCAACATTACACGCTTGCAATCCGAGAGCGATCGCATCTGTTCCTGATGCAACACCAACACCATAAGCTGCGCCCGATGCTGCCGCAAATGCTGCTTCAAAATCTGAGAGTGCTTGCCCTAAAATAAAATCTCCCTGTTCCAATACAGATTGGATTGCTTCTTGCAATTGTGTTTGGATTGGTTCGTGTTGTAACTTCAAGTCTACAAAAGGAACTCTAATAGTCATTTTATTCATTACCAGTTGTCCTCAAAGAGAGATTTCCTCGGATGGAAAAAATAGAAAAACCTGTACAATTTCAGTGTTAAATTGTAATAGGTTCAATCTATCGGATAAAGAGTTATATAAACTATTTTGGATTGTCAGACATCAGTGCTAACTGTCATGAGTAATTACTGTTATAAAAATTACATAAATATAATTATTGTAAGTAAATTTACCTTAAAGATTGCAATAGCAATTTTCCCTTCTGTACATGAACAATTGCAGACCTTTGGTATTGTATCCTTAGCATTAGGTTACCCTGACTGAATCCAAATCTAACGCAGTCTGATCGTAAAACTCAAGCAATAAAGACTACAACAGTGCTAAATAGAGAACATTCAGTACCAGTAACTAGTAACTGCTCAAGACTGCTTTACCAACTTAATGGAAAGGGTAAAAAATTTTTGCCCCAAACTTGTTTGTTAGAGGCAAAATTAGGGAATGCTTAAAAATAGCAATTGATAACCTAGAAATAGGACTTGTATCAATTTATCAATTACAGGATCAAGAAATTATTAAGGTAGCAGTGGCAATGGTAGAGCCTGAAAACAAATTATTTGCCCTAAAGGATGGTTGGGACTCTCATGAATCGAGAGAACAACAACGCCTCAAAGCTTTGTCAGATTTAGGTTTGCGGCAATCAGAAACGATTCCAGTTTTTGAAGAAGCCACACAGACTGCTGCCCACTTTTTGGAAGCACCAATTTCCATATTGGGATTTGTGGATCAAGAACGCCATTGGTTCAAGTCAGCCGTGGGCTTATCTAGGTTGGGACTCATGAATCATTTGGCACAAAGCCGCCAACTAGCACGCCGGGAATCCTTTTGCACTCAAGTAGTAGAGAGTTCTCAAATATTTGTAATTAATGATACGCATAAGGTTACAGACTCAGTACTTGCTAGTAGTAAGTTGGTGCAAGATTATGGGATTCGTGCTTATTTAGGAGCGCCACTGATTGATGCAGAAGGAAATTGCTTGGGTGCATTGGCAGTGATGGATTTAGTGCCACGCAATTTTACAAACCGAGACATTGAGTTTTTACAAATCATAGCTCGTTGGAGCATGAGTGAATTTGAGCGTAATCGTCTCCTGCAAAGGAAACTCGAATCCAGCACTCCTGCGATCGCTCCTATATTTTCACTCCATGACGAACGTAATACTGAGATTAAAATCACCCCAGTCGCTAAAGATAAAGATAGTGACTCTGTTTCTACCAAACAACTAAAACTGGAACTTTTAGATCAGCTAACTCAGGAGTTACGCACGCCCTTAACATCTGTACTTGGTATGGCTAGTGTTTTAGGACGTGAGATTTATGGGCCTTTGACGACTAAGCAGAGAGAATATTTGGAAATTATCCAACACAGTGGTCGGTACTTACTTTCCTTAGTAAACGAAATTACCGAACTAGGAGCTATGGATGACAACTCAACTGTGCTAAATATAGCTCCTGTAGATATCGAAATGCTATGTCAACAAGCTATCAATACCCTTGAGGAAGTAGCTAATCGCCGCGAACAAGATATTCGCCTCTCTATTGAACCGGGACGCAACCGCATTTGGCCTTTAGATAAAGACAAGGTGCGGCAAATCCTCTATCACCTGATTTTCAGTGTGATTCAACTTTCGGCTACAGGTAGCATTGTTCGCATTCATGTTTCTTACAAGGAAGATACGCTCAACATTACCATTTGGGTTTCCCATCCTTGGCTAGGGGACGGTATCACTGAGGTTGATCCCTACTTCGGCCTCAATTCTTTATCACTGCTGGAGCTTACAGGTGAGGTAGCAACTTACAATACTCATACAGAAAGCCAGGAGCAACGAGATACTTCATCAGTAGCAGTGGACAATTCAAAAAACTTGAGTGATTCCCACTCAAACTTATTTGCTGCTAGTTCAGGTATAAATGTAGCTAAATCACATGGAAGTATTTCTCGTGAAAGCTTGGGTCTTTTGCTAAGTTGTCAACTAGCAGAATTACATAGTGGGCAAATTTTGATTCAAGGTTCACCAGAATCAGGATATCGTTATGTGCTTTCTTTGCCATTGCAGCTGGCGGCTCCTTCACAATCCATTGGCGATGTCTAATCAGATCGGCGTTGGGCATTGGGAAAGACGTACTTTGTATCTACTTGTTGTGTAATAAATACAACATTTAATTAATTCGTAGCGAATTCTCTACGTGCCTCTGTGCTTAACTCTGTGCCTCTACTCTGTGGGAAGATAAAGCGCCTATGCGTTTAAATTTCAACCCTCAATTCGTCACGATCTTACATAAAGCTGTACTAAGTACATTAAGAACTATCTTAACTTCGTATTGCCTAAAGTGGTTTTTGATTAAAGGCAGTGCCTGATGGCTGGGAATAAGAGTGCCGTTATGCGATGTGCAATTTCTGTTATTACCTTTTTATAGCCATAGGCATTATGATCAATTCCAAGTTCTGCGTCGGCAGGCTAATTGATCGCAATGTTTTTTATGAATTTAGTCTGGCAACGATTTACTTTATCATCTTTACCGCTCAAAGAATACCTTGCTAGCAGTTACGTACACCGTTTTCTGGTGGGACTGTTAAGTTCTTGGCGGCAAACCAGCATCTTGATTCAGTGGGGAGATGCGATCGCAGCGGCTTTACTCAGCTTAGTATATGCGCTTGCACCTTTTGTTTCGAGTACATTGGTGGGCTTGTTGCTGGTGGCTTGTGTAGGATTTTGGCTGTTGTTGACTTTATCTGATGAAGTAACACCAGCAAATGCCTCCTCAGTCACTCCCATTCACCTACTGGTATTGCTCTACTGGGGAATTGCCGCAGTAGCAACAGCATTATCACCAGTGAAAAAGGCCGCACTTAACGACTTGGCAACGTTGACCTTGTATTTGCTGCTATTTGCCCTTTGTGCCAGGATACTGAGGTCGCCTCGCCTGCGATCTTGGATTATCACACTTTATCTGCACATATCGTTAATTGTCAGCGTATATGGGTTGCGGCAATGGTTTTTTGGAGCCACAGCACTAGCAACTTGGGTTGATCCAGAATCTCCTCTGTCTAAGACTACAAGAGTCTACAGTTATTTAGGCAATCCGAATCTATTGGCTGGATACCTCTTACCAGCAGTAATTTTTAGCTTGGTGGCAATTTTTGCATGGCAAAGCTGGCTTAAAAAAGCTTTGGCATTAACAATGTTGATTGTAAATACTGCTTGCCTAATCCTCACTTTTAGCCGTGGCGGTTGGATTGGACTAGTGGTAGCAATTTTGGCTGTGATGACATTGCTAGTTTATTGGAAAAGCGTAGAAATGCCTCCTTTTTGGCGCACTTGGTCAATACCGATTGTTTTAGGAGGTTTGATCGGGGTATTGATACTAGCAGTAATATTTGTAGAGCCTGTGCAGATCCGGGTGTTGAGCATTTTTGCTGATCGCAAAGATAGCAGTAATAATTTTCGCCGGAATGTCTGGGATGCAGTCTTTGATATGATCCGCGATCGCCCGATTTTCGGCATTGGCCCTGGCCATAATTCTTTTAATAAAGTTTATCCGCTTTACCAACGCCCTCGTTACACTGCTTTAAGTGCTTATTCTATTTTGTTAGAAGTGGCTGTAGAAACTGGCTTTGTTGGTTTAGCCTGCTTTCTCTGGCTAATAACTGTCACCTTCAATACGGCATTTCTACAGATGCAACGATTGCGACGATTGAGAAATGTAGAGGGATTTTGGTTAATTGGAGCGATCGCTATTTTGTTAGGGATGCTAGCTCATGGAACCGTAGATACTGTTTGGTATCGTCCTGAAGTTAATACGCTCTGGTGGCTCATTGTTGGCTTAATTGCTAGCTACTGGACACCTTTAGGTCAAAATCAGACTAATTCATCTAATTTAGAATCAACAGTAAATTAAGATAATTAAGTTGTCAGTTGTTTTTCTACTAAACAACTGACAATTTTGAATCATCTAGTAACAGTCCGGCGGTAATAAACGTACCATTTCATTACAGTCAGAAAGCCCAAAACTAAAGCTTTTTGACTTTTGAGAGCTAGTTGCTAAAGAACCTAAGTTCGGCATAAGTTGAAACCCTTATTACACCGTTGCTTGATTCTGAGATAGGTCAACGTGTTTGCGTCGTTTCCGTCAACTAACGCTGAATAAATTTTCTTAACCCGAACTGAGGTTAAAGAGCAAAAACGCTAAGAGCGTAGCTTGTTTCCCAGTAGGGGTACACGTCGGCAGAGCCGACGCCAGTCAGTCATGGGCGAAACTCCCTACAGCCCTTTGGGCATCCTACGGCAGGCGCTAGCCTTTCGCTTTGGGAGAAGGCCGCATGCGCTGGCTCCTTTTGACTTCCGCCTTGTGGTACTAGTCCCTATAGTTAGTGGCTCCTGGAGCATTAGGGTCGCGGTAAGCAGTAGGTTGGCTCTCACTCTTTTTACCAGCCAAACCAGCCAAACCAGCTAGACCAAGCAATCCTAGCCAACCCCAATCAAAACCGTTGCGATCGTCGGAAGTGGTCGTTGTGGTCGTTCCTGAAGTAGTATTTGCTCCGGGGTCATTTGTCGTCTGAGCTTGTGCGGATAGAGTTAAAGGTAAAACTCCTATACTCAAGCTGAGAACACCAGCACTAACAGCTGTAATGAAATTACTTTTCATAAGTTGTGACAATTCCTTATGCCATCCGAAGTTACTAACCACTTTATCAATTCCTAACCTAAAGAAAATCAATCTGCGGCTATAAACTAGGAATTTTCACAACTCACGCTGTGGACATACAACATACTTCTTACAGCAATGGGTTTCTCACTCTGGTGTGGTAGTTTAGCGGCATTAACGCTCAATAGTTTTTCATTGCCCGTTGAATGTCACGCTGGTCTTGGCGTCGTTTCAGGTCTTCTCGCTTATCGTGGAGCTTTTTACCTTTGCCAAGGGCTATACTTACTTTTACCCACCCGCGTTTGAGATACATTTTTAAAGGGATTAAAGTTAAACCCTGCTGTTCTACTGTGCCAATTAGCTTGCGAAGTTCTTTGCGATGCAATAGCAACTTGCGTGTACGCCGTGGTTCATGATTAAAATATTGCCCACTAGCGTTATAAGGCGAGATATGCACATTGATCAACCATGCTTCACCATTGCGAAGCAAAGCATAGCCATCTTGAAGATTGACTTTACCCGCACGAATGGACTTAACCTCGGTTCCTGTCAACTCGATTCCAGCTTCGTAAGTTTCTAGAATTTCATACAAATAACGGGCTTGGCGGTTGTCGCTAATAACTTTGTAACTGTCGCTCTTGTCGCTCATTGATAATTTTGTGTGCTTTAAATGTACCTAAAAAATTATTTGGATTAGCTTGTTAATTATAGGCTGTATCTTAGAACCGCTATAAATTCTGAACTGTATATCACTAATTTAGCTTTTATTCAGTTCAAAATTAAGAGTCTTCTGGCAACTTTAAGTTAGCTGATCCCAATTACCTGTGAGGTTGAATAGAAAAATTAGCTCAAGCTCCAAGTCTGACGAAGGCCGATTTTGTGTAGTTTTACAAATAATTGGTATGACGCCAATAATCATTAGTGATTGACTAAGGATTAATTACAACGGACAAAAAAGGATACTTATACTTACTTAGTTTTTGAGCAATTATTAATTATGTCAATATTAATTTACACTGTGGTAAGCATTTGCTCTACCTTATTGATGAGTTGTTACAAATTACCAAGCTCTCTGTGCCTTCCAAGCGTAGGGAGTCAAAGGTGAGTTTAAATTCCTTAATCCTTCTTAAGGATTTAAGATTGATTTTATAAATCACTCTTGAAGGCATTCATTACCTGGTAATCCTGTCATAGTATGAAACATAAGAACACTATTCTTGCCTGTGTTCACTGATGAAGCGCGTAGAAGCAAATTTCTGAGTAAAAAAAATGCTAGGGGTGTATTGTCCATGCCCTTGACGATCCTTGTAGTGGATGATGATTTGGGCACTCGTCTGTCTGTTAGCGACTATCTTGAACTGTCTGGCTACTCAGTGATCACGGCTAATGACGGTCAAGAGGCTTTGGTTATGGTGGATGAGTATCATCCTGATTTGATTGTTACAGATATCGTTATGCCACAGATGAATGGTTATGAACTAGTGCGCCGAGTGCGTCAACAACCAGTGTTTCGGTTATTGCCTGTCATTTTATTAACGGCCCGAACTAAGACCCAAGAAAGAATTTTGGGCTACCAATCAGGGTGTGATTTATACTTACCTAAGCCTTTTGAATTGGAAGAGTTAGCAGCAGCAATCCGCAATCTTTTGGAGCGATCGCAAATTATTCAATCAGAGTACCGATTCTCTCATAAAGAGAGTTTGGGCATTTCCGCCTCGACAAAAGCGGCGGATGCCCATAATTCTCTGTCCACTCAAATTCAGAAATCCCATTTGCACTCGTCCCTAACTCATAGAGAACAGGAAGTTTTAGAGTTATTGACTCATGGTCTTTCTAATGCCGATATGGGTCATCAGCTACACCTGAGTCCTCGCACAGTGGAAAAGTACGTTAGCAGTTTATTGAGAAAAACTTCAACCAGCAACCGAGCAGAATTAGTGCGTTTTGCGATGAAGCATGGTTTGGTGGAATAAAAAAGTGAGGAGTGAGGAATAAAACTCCTAACTCCTAACTTTTAATTCCTAACTTTTGTGAGCAGACCTTCACAAGCATCAATCAGTAAATCAATAACCTGATTAAATCCCTCTTGACCACCGTAATAGGGGTCTGGAACTTCCTTTAGGGTGTGCCGAGAGCAAAACTCGCACATCAAACGCACTTTATGCTGATACTGCTTAGTTTGATCAAGAGCGATGATGTTCTCATAATTTTCTTGATCCATCGCTAAAATCAAATCAAAGTCTTGAAAGTCTGACTTTTGAAACTGGCGTGCTTGACCACGCAGTTTAATTCCCAACTTTGTAGCAGCCGCAGCACTCATGCGTCTGTCAGGTGGGCTACCAATGTGATAACTAGATGTACCAGCTGAGTCACAGAGGATGTGTTCGTTCAAGGCAGCCTGCTCAATTAGATGATTCATAATGTTTTCTGCCGATGGCGATCGGCAGATGTTACCTAAGCAGACAAATAACAACTTGTAAGCCATAGATATTTTTTGTCTTTTGTCAAGAGTCAAAAGTCATTTGACCAATGAGCCATGACTAATGACTTTTGACTAAAATCCAGGAAGTTCCAGTCCACTGGTCAAATCTTCCATGC
Source organism: Nostoc sp. FACHB-888 (assembly GCF_014696655.1). Taxonomy (NCBI): domain Bacteria; kingdom Bacillati; phylum Cyanobacteriota; class Cyanophyceae; order Nostocales; family Nostocaceae; genus Nostoc; species Nostoc sp. FACHB-888. The sequence goes on from NZ_JACJQM010000027.1 coordinate 21,876, forward strand.
GTTCCCGCATTGTTGCAGTGGACTTGTTGTAGGCTTCTTTCATTGCCACCGTCACGAGATCAGAAAGTACTTCTGCACCTTCCCCTAGAGCATCTGGAGAAATTTCTACCCGCTTGGGTTCCTGGTTCCCACTGACAATCACCTTCACTAGACCACCGCCAGATTCTCCTTGAATCTCCATTTGCTCCAATTCTTCTTGGAGTCGCTTTGCACCTTCTTGAACTTGCTGTGCTTTTTTAAAAGCTTCGGCTAGTTCCTTCATTTTTCCTAAGCCAAAGCCGAATCCCTGTCCTTTTCCTGTCATAATTATATTTACGCTTGTGCGTTGAATAACAAATCAAATTCAATTATAGATGCGGTAAGTAATTTGCCTATTTTTTTACTAATAATTAATGCATCAGAGAGTGGGGAGTAGAGAGTAGGAAATAGAGTATCAGTTATTTCTCTTTCTGCCTCCCTTGTTACCTCATCTCCCAGCCCCCACTCCCTACTCGCCATTCCCTATCCACAAGCACCTTGAAACTCTCCGAGCATTTTGACTTCTGGCTCTAAATTAATAGACCAACGTTCTTGTACCTGATGTTGGATGTGGCGAATGAGGCAAAAAATATCGCTGGCTTTTGCCCCGCCCCGGTTAACGATGAAATTAGCATGGAGTAGTGCTACTTGCGCTCCACCAATTTGGTAGCCTTTCAGACCAGTTTGTTCAATCAACCAGCCAGCACTATAAGGTTTGGGATTGCGGAATACACTCCCACAACTGGGAAAGTTGTATGGTTGGGTACTCAAGCGATGCTTTTTGTGTTCTTTAGTGATTGCCACAACTTTTGCTGGGTCTGCACCTGGCGCGAGTTGTAAGGTGGCTTGGGTGACTATGCGATCGCCACCTTGCAATAATGAAGTTCGGTAGCTATAACCTAACTGTTCAGGGGTAAGAGTTTCCAGCGTACCATCGGGTGAAAGTACCTCGGCACTAACTAACATATCTGCGATACAGCTATTATGTGCCCCTGCATTCATCACCACCGCACCTCCGGCTGTTCCAGGGATACCGACAGCCCATTCCAATCCTTGCCATCCTAATTCTGCTGCCGCCAATGCCAAACTAGGAATTGATTCTCCGGCAGCAACGGTTAATTGACCGGTTTGGGGGTCAAAGTTGCTGAAGCGGAGATGACGAGTAGCAATGACTAAGCCTGATATACCGCGATCGCTCACTAGCAGGTTAGAACCTGCTCCTAGTGTTGTCACCTTTAAATCACGTTCTTTTGCGTATTTAAGACTTGCTTGCAGTGCTTCTAAGTTTCGGGGGGCAACGTACAAATCAGCTGCTCCCCCAACTCTATAGGAAGTAAACGCTGACAAGCAAGCCTGGGGCTTGATCGTACAATCAGTATTAGGTAAGTAAATAACTTCACTGTCCACTGAATTAACCGTTTGATGTTTCTTTGTATTCAAAGCAGAAACTGTGCAGACGTTTCCAGCTGCCTGGGAAATGGTCATCTTTACTTTGTTTTGGTAAAATTTTTACATTTATTTACCGCAAAGATACGGTAATAGAGTTCACAAATGAAACCATTGCTAGAAGAGCGCTTTGTTCAGAAATAAAATTTCGCAAAGTTTCCACTTAAGATGTGGCTTTAGCCGGTTCGCAAAGTGTCGTAATTATTTCAGGAATCACCTGATTCAAGTTCCCAGCCCCTAAAAACAGCGCCAAGTCTCCTGGGCGTAGTGTTTGCAGCAAGAACTCACACACTGAGGATAAAGTTGGTTGATAAACTACAGGAGAATGCTGTTTAGCAATTTCCGCCGCTAGATGTTCACCAGTAATTTGCCCTAAATTGGGTTCACCTGCACTGTAAATATCAGTCAGTACAACCAAATCAGCATGGGTAAACGACTCGGCAAATTCTTCTAAAAATGTGAGTGTCCTGCTATAGCGATGGGGTTGGAAGATTGCAACCACTCTTTGTGCTGGTCTTGCCTGTAAACGTGCTGCGGCAAGAGTAGCGCGAATCTCGCTGGGATGATGAGCATAGTCATCAATGAAGGTAATACCATCAACTTCACCTCGGAACTCAAAGCGACGTCTTGCTCCTTCAAAGGTGGCAATACCTTTAGCGATTTCTCCAAATTCTAAACCCAAGGCGCGACCAACAGCCACTGCTGCTAAGGCATTACTGAGATTGTGCCGACTGAGCAGCCGCAATTTCAACACGCCCAAAGCTTTGCCTCTTTCCCAAACTAGAGCCGTGGTGCCATCAGCCCGATAATCAATATTAGTAACGGTATAGTCAGCGTCTGTATCTGAATGTAAACTGTAGCTGATTGTAGGTTGCAAGCGATCGCGCACTGTAGGACAGTCAATGCTACCTATCAATGTTTTACAACTCTGAGCAAACGTCTGGAAGATGTCAATTACTTCTTCTAATGTATCGTAATGGTCAGGATGATCAAGTTCAATATTGGTGATGATGCCAATCTCTGGAGCGTGTTTTACCAAGGAACCATCAGATTCATCTGCTTCGGCTACCAAATATTGGCTTTGTCCCAATCGAGCATTACCTTCCCAAGCATTGACTTCGCCACCAACTAAAATCGTTGGGTCTAGGCCAGCTTCTAGAAGCATATAGCCAATCATGCTACTGGTTGTAGTTTTGCCGTGTGTTCCTGCCACTGCAATGCTGTGGTAATCGGCAATCAAGGCTGCTAGTAGATCTGAACGATGAAAAATTGGGCAACCTAATTCTAGTGCTGCTTTGTATTCTAAATTATTTGTGTTAATTGCTGTTGAACAAATGACTTGAGGTAGTTTTGACTTAGTATCAGTAGGTAATTGTTCTTGTGAATTTAATACTACTGGATTCACTAATACTTGAGGGCGAAAGAATTCAAGATTGCTTGCCTCTTGTCTACCAAAAATATGAGCGCCGATAGATTCCAATTTGTGCGTAATGTGGTTAGCACGAAGATCCGAACCTGATACTGGAAATTGACGCTTGGCAAGAACGTATGCCAGAGCAGACATACCTATGCCGCCGATACCAATGAAATGAAATGGTCTACCACTAAAATCTACAGAATTAGTCATTTATTGCTCCTTTTACACCACACCACACCATAATCACAAATGACACGCGTATCATAACAGGAATTTGATTTTTACCGTAACTGTCTCTGTATCATGTTTATGTTTAATGGCCAAATGATGATTCCGCTCTGGTTTTCCTTGTTCAGAATGATTTTACCTTGGTTGGAGGTTTTTGCTATTTCTGAACTGTTGTTAAGATTATTCTGAAAATTTTGACCGCATCGGGAAAGAAATTCTTGTAATGTCAAATACATATTTTTGACTACCTTACTGGAATTGGCTACATCATACATTGTTAGTGAAACTGATTTTAAATTGCATCAAGTTTAGGACTGAATTGACTACAATAGTACATTGGTAATGAAACTATTTTTCAATTGCATAAAACCCAGATATAACTGGATGCAGCAATTAGCAATTTTTGGTGGCACATTTGATCCAATTCATTGGGGACACCTGCTCGTAGCCGAGACAGCTTTGCATCAAGTATCGCTTGAAAAGGTAATTTGGGTGCCATCCCTAAATCCTCCTCACAAAAAAGCAGCTTTGTTTGAGCATCGTGTGGCAATGCTGCAATTAGCCATAAAAGATAACCCAGGGTTTACCGTCTCACTAGTGGAGGCAAATCGCTCTGGGACTTCCTATGCGATGAACACGCTGAACGATTTATCTGCTTCTTACCCAAATACTCACTGGTACTGGATTGTGGGCTTGGATACTTTCCAAACCTTACCTCGTTGGTACCGTGGACACGAACTAGCACAAATGTGTGATTGGTTAATCGCACCCCGACTGCTAGGTGGTGAGACTATAACTCAAAGCAAATTAATCTGCAAGCAAGTGGAGGAACAATTCAAAGAGCAGTCACTTACCATTCACTGGCAACTCTTAGATATACCTTTAGTAGGAGTTTCGTCAAGTCTAATTCGCAAATTTTGCTGCGTTCGCCAGTCAATTCGTTATTTAGTCCCGGAAACGGTTAGATCATATATCACTAACAACAATCTCTACTCGAACAAATCTGAATAAATTATGTGTTTTTTTGTTGATCTAACACTTTATGGTTAAAAGTGCCCCCCCCCTTTGCGATATGATTGGGGTCAACGATATCAACATATAAGCATAAATACAGAGGGCAAGACACTGTGATTAGAGTTGCAATCAACGGTTTCGGGCGGATTGGACGTAACTTCGCACGCTGCTGGGTGGGTAGAGAGAATAGTCAAATCGACCTTGTGGCCATTAATGACACATCAGACCCTAGAACCAATGCTCATCTGCTGAAGTATGACTCAATGCTAGGGAAGATCAAGGGTGCTGAGATTAGTGCCGATGATAACTCTATCATCGTTAACGGTAAGACCATTAAGTGTGTATCCGATCGCAACCCAGAAAACTTGCCCTGGAAAGATTGGGGAATTGACTTAATTATCGAAGCAACCGGGGTGTTTACTAGCAAAGAAGGAGCGCTCAAGCATGTGAATGCTGGAGCCAAGAAAGTTCTGATTACCGCTCCTGGTAAAAACGAGGATGGCACTTTTGTGGTTGGTGTGAATCATCACGACTATGACCACAACAAACACCACATTATCAGTAACGCTAGCTGTACTACCAACTGCTTGGCACCAATTGCCAAGGTGTTGAACGATAAGTTCGGCATCATCAAAGGCACGATGACCACCACCCATAGCTACACAGGTGACCAACGTTTGCTAGACGCTTCTCACCGGGATTTGCGACGGGCGAGGGCAGCAGCGATAAACATTGTACCCACCTCTACTGGTGCAGCAAAAGCAGTGGCGCTGGTTATCCCAGACCTCAAAGGCAAACTAAATGGTGTTGCCTTACGCGTACCTACCCCGAACGTCTCAATGGTAGATTTCGTAGTTCAGGTTGAGAAGCGTACTATTACTGAAGAAGTTAACCAAGCTCTAAAAGATGCTTCCGAAGGGCCACTCAAAGGCATTTTGGACTATAGCCAACTAGAACTGGTATCTTCTGATTATCAAGGTAGCGATGCTTCTTCGATTGTCGATTCCAGCTTGACTTTGGTTATGGGCAATGACCTAGTAAAAGTTATGGCGTGGTATGACAACGAGTGGGGTTACAGCCAACGAGTTTTGGATTTGGCAGAATTAGTAGCCGCGAAGTGGCAATAATTAGTCATTAGTCATTAGTCATTAGTCATTAGTCATTAATCATTAGTTTTAGACAAAGGACAAATGATAAAGAACAAAGGACTATTGACCAAAATGTTGAAATCCCTGGCTGAGACTGAGAACTTGGTCAGGGAATTTTTTTTGTTCGTCGTGTAATAGTACTGTTGATCCTGATGTAATGTTTCCCACGATCGCAGCACCTTGACTAAGATGTTTTACTAAGGCTAATGCTGATTCTTGTGGCAAACACAGCACTAATTCAAAGTCTTCGCCACCGTATAGAGCATAAGCTAGCGCTTGCTCTTGTGTCAGCCAATTGTCAAAAGCTGCTGGCATGGAGATTTGTCTGCGTTCTAGGACAGCGCCAACACCACTGGCGCGGCAAATTTGGATAATTGCATCTGCCAAACCATCGCTGCTATCCATACCAGCTATAGGAATTTTGGATTTTAGGCTGCACCTTTGGTGCGCTTCCAGCGTAACTTGGATTTGGGATTGAGATTCTAGAATTTTCCAGAGGATTGGTAAAACATCTAATCGTGGCTGTGGGCGCTGGTGGGCGAGGATTAAAGCCGTTTTTTCTTCGTCGTTGAGGTCTTGTCCTAATTCGGGATGCAAGAGCAGTTCTAAGCCACCTCTTGAGGCTCCATGAACGCCTGTAACGATGATCGCATCCCCGACTACAGCAGCAGAACGGCGGATAATTTGGCTAGGGTTAACTTGACCAAAAGCAGTAATTGCTAGAGTAGTTACAGGCGATCGCACGACATCACCTCCGACAATTGAGGTATTGTATTTTTGCAGGCATTCTGTCATTCCCTGATACAATCGCTCAACCCAACTCACCCTAACTTCACCGGGTAGTCCCAACCCGACGGTGATTCCCAATGCGGAAGCGCCCATTGCTGCTAAATCTGATAAATTGGCAGCAGCAGCTCGCCAACCAGCATCTTCTGGGGAAGTGGTGACATTGCTAAAATGTACGCCATCAACCAGCACATCTGTTGTAACTACTAAAGATTGCTCTGGTGCAGTCACAAGTACTGCTGCATCATCCCCAATAATTTCTGGTGGACAAAAGCGTTGCAATCTTTCTAAAAGACCTTGTTCACCAATTTCTTGTACTTGTTGAGAAGATAACTTACTGTTCACAATCGGTTTTCCGCGTTGCAAAATTACTAAGAAAACTGATGATTTGCTTTACTGTTTAAAATAAGGGTATCGTCTAGGAGTCAGTTGGGATGGTAACAACACCAGTAACCAGCATCACATTTGAGGAGTACTTAACCTATGATGATGGCAACGGTTTCCATTATGAACTGGTGGATGGCAAGCTAGAGCTAATGAACCCACCAACTATTGAACATTTTCTGATTGCCAAATTTCTTGAGCAATTACTAGATGCAGAAATCAAACGTTGCAGCTCACCTTGGCTGAGTTTTCGGGAAAGTGGGGTGAGAACGGGTAGAAATAAATCTAGGTTGACTGATTTGTGTGTAGTGACAGTGGAACAAGCCAGAGAATTGTTGAATGCCTCAGCAGTATTTCAGTCACCCCCGTTACTAATTGTCGAGGTGGTCAGTCCAGAGTCGCTGAAACGGGACTATCGCTATAAGCGATCTGAATATGCGGCCTTAGAGGTTCCTGAATATTGGATTGTAGATCCGCTAGAAGGAAAAATTACAGTGTTACTACTGGAAGATGGATTTTACGAAGAAACACTTTTTACTGCTAATCAGCAAATTGTATCACGGACTTTTCCAGAATTAGCGGTTGCAGTTGATCGAATATTCACCGCCGGAAATCTGAATCAGGGGAGACGCGATTAATCGCGTCTGTACAGGAGTTAGGAGTTATTAATTAATCTCCCTCATCTCCCTCATCTCCCCCTGCTTCCTTCTTATGCTGCTTGCGGTTCAACCAGATTTTCTATTCCCTGAACGACTTTTGCCGATTCAATTTTGTCACCCGCCTTCAGTTGATCCAAAACTTCTTTGCCTTCGGTGAGATAGCCAAAAACGGCATAGCGACCATCTAATAGGTTGCGTCCGGCGGGAGTGAGTTCTGGTTCAAAGAGAAAGAAGAAGAATTGTGAAGAACCTCCATTTACTTCACTTTCGGGACGAGCCATTACCACTGCACCAAAAGCAGAGAAAGGCAGAACTGGCATATCAATGTAACGACCAGCTTGTTCTAGCGTAATCCCATAGGTAGGTTCTTTATCACCCTCAACTAAGACTTCTAAGGGAATAGCACGATATTTGTTGGTATTTGGATCAATGAAACCTACGTCTTTGCCGACGGGATCTCCAGTTTGCAGAAAGTAAGATTCTTCAGAACGGGTAAACTCTAAGCCATTATAAAAACCCCTCTGCACCAAATCTACAAAATTCCCAGCAGTGACAGGGGCACTATAACCGTCCACTACGAGGGTCAAATCGCCTTTGTTAGTTTTGATTTCTACAGTGGCACGACCTTTAAGTTGTGGCAGGTTACTGAACTGGGCAGGCACTTCAAAGGGGAATTCTTTCACCATTGACTCTTCTAGCTGAGTAATGAGATCAAGAAGTTTGCCTCTTTCTTGGAGAATTTGTTCTTTATCTTTGCTCTTCGCCAGTTCTTCTAATTTACCCACTCCAGATTTCAACTCGGTAATCCAAGCTTCCGCTTGGGGTTGGCGTTCTGCGGGAACGCTTGTTAATATTTGGGAGGGTTTATCGAGAATTCGGGATGCTTTGCTGATGTCTTTGGAAATAGCACCCCATCGCCGATTCGCCCGGAGTTGGGCAGAGATGTCCTCTAAACTGGCTTGTAGTTGCCGTACAGGTTTGTTATCTATCGGGAGTGCATACCGCAACAAAGCCTTGCCGTCGGTGATTGCGTTGCCGGCTGGCAGCGCGGCGCTACTGGAGGGAGTCCACCCAGCTGTAGTTATGCCTAAAAATATTGTTACCAGCAGTATTGCCATTAGGCTGTTCTTCAGCCAGGATTTTAATAAGTTAAGCATGGGATAACTCAAATGCAGCATTAAATTGTTGATTGGACGTAACCCATAAATAATCTTCCCACGTTAAGTGATGACTGGATCAGAGGTCTAGGGCAGAGGACAAATGACAAATGACAAATGACAAATGACAAATGCCCAATGACGACTCTAGAAGGGTACAATAAATGCCGATTGTCTTCCAAAATTTGAAAGCTTCATGATCTCCAGTAACGACTTTCGACCCGGTGTTTCAATTGTATTAGATGGGTCTGTATGGCGAGTGCTTGAATTCCTGCACGTCAAACCAGGCAAGGGTTCTGCCTTTGTACGAACTAAGTTAAAAAATGTCCAAAGTGGGAGCGTGATGGAAAAAACGTTCCGGGCTGGGGAAACAGTCCCGCAAGCCACCCTAGAAAAAAGTACGATGCAGCATACCTATAAAGAGGGCGATGAGTTCGTCTTTATGGATATGGAAACCTACGAAGAAGGCAGATTGACCCGTGCACAAATTGGCGATCGCGTCAAATACCTGAAGGAAGGTATGGAAGCTGAAGTTATTAAGTGGGGCGACCAGGTACTGGGAGTAGACTTGCCTAAGTCTGTGGTTCTGGAAATTATAGAAACAGATCCAGGTTTAAAAGGTGATACTGCCACTGGTGGCTCAAAACCAGCAACTCTAGAAACTGGTGCAGTTGTGATGGTTCCTTTGTTTATTTCTCAAGGAGAACGCATCAAAGTTGATACCCAGGAAGATAAGTATATCAGCAGGGAATAACTTTCATCTCTAAGGAGATGCTTGTTCCCGATGGAAATCCCTACATAGGGATTTAATCCCTGCCACACTTAAGATGCTCATTTACGGATAGGTCGAGGTAATAAAAACTGTGCCATTGGACTTTAATGAAATCCGCCAACTACTGGCAACTATCGCACAAACAGATATTGCAGAAGTAACACTCAAAAGCGATGATTTTGAACTAACAGTCCGTAAGGCTGTGAGCGTCAGCAATCAGATGTTGTCGGTAGGTCAACCGACATTAGGCGGTGTGGTAGGTTCGGGACTGATATCGGGTTCATCTGGAGGAAACCAGATGAACGCAAGTCAGGTAACGGAGGTATCTACATCTCGTGTGTTTGAGAATACTGGTACTAGCACACAATTGCAGTTGTCAGTAAATCCTCCCTCAACCATTGACCAAAGATTAGTAGAAGTGCCTTCCCCAATGGTGGGAACGTTTTATCGCGCTCCTGCGCCGGGGGAAGCGGCATTTGTGGAAGTGGGCGATCGCGTCCGCAAGGGTCAAACTGTCTGTATCATTGAAGCCATGAAGCTGATGAATGAAATCGAAGCCGAAGTCTCTGGACAGGTGATGGAAATTCTTCTCCAAAATGGTGACGCTGTAGAATATGGTCAACCTTTGATGCGAATTAACCCTGATTAAGTATTAATCTATATATCAAATGAGTCATTCCAAATGAGTCATCGTTAAAACTTCAGTCCTTGCGGGTTAATCCTGATGAAACAAACGTTGCCTTTACCACCAGAAGTGGTGCAACAAGTAGCTGAATACTTCAGCCTGTTAAGTGAGCCGATGCGTCTGCGGCTGCTCCACTTATTACGGGATGAAGAAAAATGCGTGCAAGAGTTGGTAGAGGCAACACAGACTTCTCAGGCAAATGTGTCAAAACACCTGAAGGTAATGTGGCAAGCAGGTATCCTTAGCCGCCGCAGTGAAGGAACTTGCGCCTATTACCGGGTAGAAGATGAAATGATTTTTGATTTGTGTAATCGGGTTTGCGATCGCCTTGCCACAAGGTTAGAAGAACAAGCCCGTAATTTTCGTGTATTAAATAGTAAACGTTAGGTCTTTTATCTTTTGTCATTTGTCCTTTGCTAATGACAAATGACCAATGACCAATGACTAAAGCGGATAATTTTTCTGAAAGCTTTCACGAGTTAGTGGCTGTTGTAACTCTACACCTTCACCACCTAAAACATCTAACGGTTTGCCGTTCACGTCAATGTACACCTTGGCTTTGGGATTTAAACTTGTCGCAGTATAAACAACTTGCCCTACGCGACCCATCATTGAAGTGCTACCACCACCACTGGTAAAATCTTCAGATAAATTAACGTGAACTTCGTCATTTTCTGACTTTAGCCCCAAAAGTTTGGTTCCTTTGGGGATAGTTGTGGAATCTGTCGCTTCGGCTGGTGACCCTGCCAACAAACTTTGGAAAGCTGCTTCTAATGGCTGGTTGGGTCGTATAGAAGCCACTCTAACAGGCTGGGGGACTAAAGCAACATTTTTGTCTGTTGATCTGAGCCAATAAACATTAGGGGTTTGCTCATTAGCTGGCTGCCTAGTTGATGGCTGTGTCGGCTGTTCGATGCGCCCAGAGGGATTTGATGGTGTAGGAATATTGTTGGATTGGGAAGTAAACCAAGCCACACCACCACCTACCGCTAAAACCACTGCTGAGACAGCTGCGATTGTGCCTGAAGAAATACGATTAGATCCTTGTTGGTCTTTCATGTTCAAAACCTTCCTGACTGAGGGCTGATATGGTAGTTATATGGGGAGCAGCCTGGTTAACGACGATACTTGTAACTGAAGAGTTTCCCACTATCTAAAGGAGACTTTATGCCTCAAAAGGCAATTTATTTTTAGTTGTGCAAGTCTCTGGTTTAATTTTAGAATTTCTATTTCTAATCCGTCACCTGCCAAATTATGTAAATCTCATTCTTTTTAGAGATGAAATTTACAACGCAGAGGAATGCAAAGTAAAATATTTATTCCTCTGCGAAGCTTTGCGTAAAACCTTGCCTTTAATTTTTTACCTGAATGGCGTCGGTAATCCACTTATGAAGTGTAGTTGTAACTTCCTCTATGACAATTTCTTGAGATTTGCGGGTGGCTCTTTCTACAACTTCAACTTTGCCATTAGCGATCGCCCGCCCGGTTACAATTCGATAAGGTATGCCTATCAAGTCAGCATCTTTGAATTTAACTCCAGCCCGTTCATCGCGGTCATCTAGTAGGGTTTCAATTCCCCTGGAATTGAGTTCTGTGTAAAGTTTTTGGGCGATTTCGATTTGTTGAGCATCCTTTATGTTTGGAATTGTGACGATCGCGTGATAAGGTGCGATCGCAACTGGCCAAATAATCCCATCTTTATCATAAGATTGCTCTACGGCAGCTTGTGCTAATCGTGATACACCCACGCCAAAACAACCCATAACTAGCGGCTTCTCTTCACCCTGTTCATTGGTATAAGTTGCTCCCATCGCTTGGGAATATTTAGTGCCTAATTGGAAGATGTGACCGGCTTCAATTCCACGGGCGCTTTGTAAGGTTTGTTCTGGGTTATGGATGGCGCGATCACCTGGTCTTGCTTTACGTATATCTACTATTCGCCTTGGTAGTGTAAATTTCTCGCCCCAATTAGCACCGACTACATGATAACCAGCTTCATTCGCACCTGTAACAAAGTTTTTTAAATCAACGGCTGTTTGATCCACTAAGCGCAAAAACTTGGGATGGATCTGTTTGTTGGCGGTAATATACTCATCTGCGATGTCTGGCGCAATGTAGCCTAGAGGTAGAGATTTAGCTGTCCATGCTTGCTGGGCTTCTACATTTGGCACATTCAAACTAATAATAGTTTTAGCGCTATATTCAGGAGCGACTTTGGTCAATTCATTTTGCAACTTAACTTCATTAACTTCCTGATCGCCTCGGATGCTCACCAGAACCAACACCGTCATACCATTATCATAAACTGTCTGATAAAGGACATTTTTCACTAATTGAGTGGGAGAACAGTTGAGGTGTTGACAGACCTTTTCAATCGTCTCTGTTCCAGGTGTATCGCGTTTCTCGTAGGTTGTAAACCGTGAAGTTTCGGCATCAATTGGTAAAGAAACAGCCTTTTCTACGTTAGCGGCGTATTTACCATCCTCAGTGTAGAGAACTTCATCTTCACCAGCTTCCGCCAAAATCATAAATTCTGTGGAACCAGAACCACCAATTGCACCAGAATCAGCTTCCACTGCCCGAAAAGCTAAACCAGAACGCCGCAGCATATTGCTATAGGCTTTATACATATCCTGGTAAGTTTCTTTGAGGCTGACTTCATCGGCATGGAAGGAGTAGCCATCCTTCATGATAAATTCTCGTCCGCGCATTAAACCAAAGCGGGGACGAATTTCATCGCGGAATTTGGTTTGAATTTGGTAGAGGTGCAGTGGTAACTGGCGATAAGAGCGAATCATATCACGAGCGATCGCTGTGACTACTTCTTCATGAGTTGGGCCTAATCCTAATTGTTGCTCACGGCGGTCAATTAGGGAAAACATGATCCCCTCAGCTTTGGTATAAGTGTCCCAGCGTTCCGATTCTTTCCATAAATCAGCAGGTTGTAATTGTGGTAAGAGGCATTCTTGTGCGCCTGTAGCGTTCATTTCTTCCCGCACAATTTGGGAAACTTTTTGCAATACCCGCCACATCAAAGGCAAATAAGCATAAAGACCACTACCGATGCGACGAATGTAGCCTGCACGGAGTAATAATTTATGGCTAGGAATCTCAGCATCAGCTGGATCATCCCGGAGTGTAACGAATAACATTTGTGACAGTCGCATCGTTTATAGCCTTTCTTTGATCACTAATTTCTATGTCAACTAAAGTATGAAGTATTAAGGATGAAGTACAAAGGGCATGGGGCATTGGGCATTGGGAAAGAGGAGGCATAAGGCAGAAGTTCTTTAATTTTAAATTTTGAATTGATTTCTCCCCCTACTTCCCCTGCTTCCCCCACTCCCTACTCCCCACTCTTCAGTCCCTTTAGGAGAAAACTACCTTGGCAGATGTAATTTATCAAGCACAGCCACCCTTAGAATTTATTCCTCCGGCGTTTAATCCCTTATTTTTACAAGTCGTCCATCTGTTGCTACCCAGTTGGATAAATTGGCAAACATCTATTACCCAAATTGAAGCAGACAACGTAGAGGTTCTGGTGGATCTCTATCGCCAGTTTCAGGAGGGTAAAATCCGTTTTATGCTGGCATTTCGCCATCCTAAAACAGACGATCCATTTTGTTTGGCCTACTTGCTGTCTCAGCTTGTACCAAAGATAGCGCGATCGCAAAACACAGCGCTAAAATTTCCGATTCACGCTCATTTTATCTACGATCGCGGCATTCCTCTGTGGGCAGGTTCCCACGTAGGCTGGATTGCTTCTCGTTTAGGTGGGACTCCGATTCAGCGAGGTAAGGCTGACTGGACAGGGTTACGTTCGGCGCGTGACTTATTTGCCAATGGAAAATTTCCGATGGCTGCTGCGCCAGAGGGTGCAACTAATGGTTTATCGGAAAATATCAGCCCCCTGGAACCCGGTATTGCCCAATTAGGCTTCTGGTGTGCTGAAGACTTGCACAAAGCTGAACGCCCCGAACAGGTTCTAATTGTACCAGTTGGGATTAAATATAGTTACGTTGATGCTCCTTGGGGTGCGATCGCAAATCTTTTAAGTGAATTAGAAGGGGCTAGTGGTTTACCTGTGAATTCAGCAGAAAATGCTTCTATAGAGTCACTTTATCCGCGATTATTAACCTTGGCAGAACATTTACTTTCGCTAATGGAAAAATTTTACACGCGGTTTTATCATCTAAAGCTGCCAGAGGCCAAAACATTAGTCGGAGAAATCGAAGATAGAAATGAAGCGTTAGCAGTTCGTTTACAAGCTTTATTGAATGCAGCACTACTAATATCAGAACAGTACTTTGATTTACAGTCAAAAGGTACATTAAGCGACCGATGTCGGCGAGTAGAACAAGCAGGGTGGAATTATATATTTAGAGAAGATTTTAAAGATGTAAAAGGTGTATCTGCTGTAGAAAGAGCTTTAGGCGATCGCGTGGCTGAAGAAGCGAATGCGCGGATGTGGCACATGCGTTTAGTAGAAAGTTTTGTGGCAGTTTCTGGTAATTATATTCGTGAAAAACCGACGGTAGAAAGGTTTGCTGAGACGACTTTAATTTTATGGCAAATGATTGCTAAAATCAAAGGCGATAAAGGTATACAGCGTCCGCAGTTGGGTCAGCAAAAGGTAAAAATTACTGTGGGTAAACCCATATCTATTTCTGAGCATTATCCGGCGTATAAGGAAAATCGCTTGGCTGCTAGACAAGCTGTTGCTGATGTGACAAATGATTTGCAGCACGCATTAGAAGGATTGATTTAATTATGATGGTGAAGCTATTCCTCTCGCTCACCATTATCTGCAATTGCAATGAGGAAGAGTAAGTGCCTCACATTAGTAACCTAGCAAGCAAACTTATCGATAAACAGAAAAAATTAGTTTTAGCTCTCTAGAAGCATTTTGAGCTATTTATCTATTGGTAGGAATTTTGCTTGTAACACAGTTTCTATAGCTGTTTGTTTTTGAGGATCTAATCCTTGGGCATATTCTAGGGGAAATGGAATATTAATGTCTGGTATTACGCCTTTACCTTCCAGCCTTTGATTGCCGTTTACAAATACATTCGTAACTGCAACATAAAGTAAGCTGCCATCTCGCATTAAATAAGGACGACCTGCAAGTACGGCTCCCGCCGTTTGAGTTCCAATCACTGGACCAATCTTACTTTGTTGAAACCCAAACGCGAGAATTTCCTTACTACTACGACTGCCTGAGTTCACTAACATCACTACAGGTTTTTTCCATTGATAGTTATAGGTATAACGGCTTTGGTTTCGTGGAATGTTAGTGACACTGAGATGATGTTTGGCAGTAAACATATTGAGATAACTAACATCTCCTCCACCCCATCCATCTCTTAAATCTAAAACTAAACCGTCTGCATTTTTTAAGCGACCATAAATCAGTTCATCTTGAAGTTGTTGCTGGTAGGGGTCTGCTGCATTTGACCATATATGAATATAACCAACTTTCTTGCCATCTTGCTCAATTAGCTTAATACTGGCTGTTTGAGCTTGCAAGAACATCGTGCTAGGATCAAAAATTTTTGGTACGACAGCAATTTCTTGCTGGCTGCTCAGTTCGGGCGATCGCTGTATCAGCATTTTGACAGTTTGCCCTGCTTTTCCAGCAAAAGAGTGTATTGGGTGATATGGATAACCATCAACACTTAAAATTTGATCCCCTACCTTTAAGCCAGCTTTCGCAGCAGGGCTTCCATCAAGAATAGAGCTAGTAAATGTTTTGCCATTGATATCTTTGGTGAACAAGCCAATATCAGTGTATTCAAGTTTCCCTTTGGGGAAAAACTGTTTTAATTGCTTATTTAAGTCAGGACTTTGAGGTAAGAAAATTCCTAAAAGTTGATAGTAAGCAGGTTCGTCTTGAGTATAAAATCGAGTATGAGAAGATTTGAGCTGAGAAAGCATTTGGTTAAGCACAACAGCAGCATCTTTGCTTGAGTAAGCTTTTATTAGCTGAGGTTGATATTGTTTTTTAATAGCCTTCCAATCTACTCCATTAAAGTTGGGATCGTAAAAGTTATCATTTACTGTTTGCCAAACTTGCTCAAAAATTTTAGTTTCTGGTTTTGCTAATATTGGCATAAGCGGTGAACTTAACCACGTTAGAAGCAAAAGAGAAATACTTAAAATAAATACTCTAGCTGAAAGTTTTAAGAAAGTAAGCTGGAATTTTTTCATGTTATTGTGTCTCTTAAATCAGCAACTTCATCACAAGTCATGAAAATCCTTAGTTATTAGTTACGTTTGTACTATTTTGAATTTTTGTACACTGAATATTTATCTTTGCGATAATGCAACAGATGAAATATTTGTGATTACTGGCAACGCTAAAATATGAAAAAAAGCCTACGTTTAGTCTTAGCAGTTATTGCATTAGCGTTAATTGCTCTTTCATGGTGGAGTGTGCTTAGGGTGCAGACTTCTCTTGTAGTACGCAAGATGGAACGTCAACAGATACCGTTATTATATATAGCGCCAAAGAATGCTCAAAATGTTCCTGGTGTTTTAATTGCACATGGTTATGCAGGCTCTAAACAATTAATGCTTGCTTATGCCTACACTTTAGCTCATGCAGGTTATGCTACCATGCTGTGGGATTTTAATAGCCATGCCGCTAATACCAAACCTCTAGAAAAAAACTCACTTCAGCAGAATTTAAATCTTGCATATACAGTACTTGTAGAGCAACCAGAGGTAGATAAATCACGTTTGGCCACATTAGGACACTCAATGGGTAGTGGTGCTGTAATGTCTGCCGCTATCAATCAGGCTTCGCGCTATGCTGCAACTGTAGCAGTCTCGCCTACAGGCGCGTCAATTACAGCAAATGTACCCCGAAACCTCTTATTACAGGCAGGAAGTTGGGAAAATAGATTTGTTGGCAATGCAAAGCGTTTACTCCAAGCTGGTGGTGGAGAAAATTCCAATTTTGCTCAGGGGAAAGCAAGAAAGTTAGTTGTTATCTCCAATGCCGAACATATTACAATTTTGTTTCGCCATTTTAGTCATCAGGCTGCTAAAGATTGGCTTAATAGCACCTTCGGTATAAACAACCAGAGTAACTATGTTGATTACCGAATGCTGTGGTATTTTTTACACTTGCTGGCATGGTTAACTCTGCTTGCAGCGATCGCCCCTATTTTGGCTGATTCTTCTATTACTTACAAAACAGGACAGTTAAAAAGCTGGATGGGTTTATTAATAGCACCTTTTGTAGCTACTGGTATACTCATGTTAATCAATCGGGTAAGCGATATTGATGGCTTGGGTGGAGTATTAGTAGGTGGAGCAGTTAGTATTTGGTTTGGAGTAGCAGGTTTAAGTTGGCTGATTGCTATGGCACCACTACAACTGCCATCAGCCAGAGCTTTGGTAATTGGCATAACCTTGTTTATCATATTATCGATTGGTTTTGGGGCAATGGCACAGGTAGTATGGTTAGAGTGGTGGTTAATCCCGGCACGTTTGCAAATTTTTCCTATCCTGGCAGTTGCTTGTTTTCCTTGGTTTTTAGCTTCTGGAGTGGCACAGCAAAATCTTAATTTTGGTCAGCGAACTTTGTGGTGGCTAGGACAAAGCACAGTCTTAATTGGTGGTTTTATTCTAGTGCTTTATTTTCTGCCACAATTAAGCTTTATTTACCTTTTACTGCCATTATTTCCTGTATTTATGGCGATTTTTTCATTTTGTTCTGAATTACTGAATAATGCTTGGGCTTATGCTATTGGTAGTAGTTTATTTTTTGGTTGGGTATTAGCATCTGCCTTTCCATTGTCATAAATTTTTCATTTTTCTATTTCTACTCAAACATTCCCTGCTTTAACAATTTGATGGAGAATTGGTGACAAGTGAAGAACTAAAGAAACTCATGACTGGGGTGAGCAGTCTAGTATGTTTAGTTCGTGCTTACAACGATCGTCAAGCACCACTGACTAAACTACTAAACGAAATACTGAAATAGCATCAAGATGAGTAGAAAATCTCGAAAACCATTGATTGGCATAACAACTTACGGTCGCCTTGCAGCATTACCATTTTCTCTACCAAGTGAATATATAAATGCAGTCCGTGCCGCAGGTGGTATTCCCATATTGTTACCACCAGGGGAAATTGACCCTGCCTTAGTTCTAGACTCTTTGGATGGATTAATTCTCTCTGGTGGTGGAGATATTGACCCTGTTTGTTACAACGGTTTTGCTGATCCTACTATTTATTCTGTTGATCGCGAACGTGATGCTTTTGAATTGCAGCTTGCCAAGTTTGCCCTTGAACGCCATTTGCCAATATTTGGTATTTGTCGCGGTTTACAAATTCTTATCGTCATTTGTGGGGGTACTCTAATTCCTCACATTCCAAATGTTTATGGTACATCTACATTACATCGTCTAGAGCCTGAACCTGGACGACGCTTACCGACAGAACATCTTGTCAGAATAGATGTAGAAAGCCGTCTAGCTAAATGTGTACAGAATTCTCGTATATCTGTAGTTTCTTGGCATCATCAAGCAGTAGATAAAGTACCATCTTCTTGGCGGATTGTTGGTCATGCTCCAGATGATGGGGTAATTGAAGCTGTGGAGCATAAACATCATCCTTGGGCAATTGGTGTGCAATGGCATCCTGAGCTTTCAATTTCTGATCCTAGTCATCAAAAAATTTTTCAAGCTTTCGTTCAGGCTGCGCGATCGCTTCCTCCAAAAACTGCTTGCGGCTAGTGTAGGTTTTGGAAAGCTAAATCAACAATTCTTGGTAGTATTGTTCGGGTTCGCTAGGTAGATATGTGGTCATCTGCAAGGTTTGTTCGCTCAACTTGTAAGCTTTGTTAATATCAATGCGACTTAATAAATCCAAATCGTGGGAAATTACCCAAAGCGCACCCTGATATTCATTGATACCTTCTACCATTTGATTAACGGTTTCGATATCCAAATTGTTTGTTGGTTCATCAAGAATCAGCAGATCGATTTTGGAAATGCTGATCATAGCGATCGCTAACCTTGCTAATTCACCCCCACTCAACACCGATGCTGGTTTATTGACATCATCATATTTAAATAAGAAGTGTCCCAACTGTTGACGTAAAAGCTGATAGCTAAGATTGGGGTTGGCAGTTTGCATATTTTCGATAATTGTCAGCTGGCGATTGACGATTTCGTAAGCTTGGTCGAGATATACAGCTTTAGTTGTGGATGTTGAAGCCAGCATAGCGGATGTGCTATCTCTAAGTATCGATAACTTATTTGTTATATCTGTTGCCAATGTTGCTAAAATAGCTTTTGCTAGGTTTGATTTGCCAGAACCATTTGCACCAGCTATAGCTATGCGATCGCCCGAAGAAATATGAAGCTGAATGTTTTCAATCAGCAGGCGTTCGCCTACCCAAAGATTTGCACCCTGAATATCAATGAGATTTCTCCGTTTTTGACTACTTTGTTCCAATTGAATACTTGTAGCCTTTGTCGTTCTGACTTTTGTATCTGTAAATTTCTGTGTTGCCTTCTCAACAATTCCTCCATGTTTTTGTTTTGCAATTCCTGCTGTCACCTCTGCTTTTCTTTTCATTGCCCCAGCTACAATTTTAGGAATGCTACCCGCTAGTTTCTGACCTGTTTTGCGGGATTGGGCTGCCCTTTGCTGTTCTTGTAGTGCTGAGGCTTTAGCACGTTTGAGTTCTTTTCTAGCAACTTCATGCGATCGCAATGCTGCTTCTGACTCTGTTTCTTTTTGTTCTTGGTATAAAGAAAAATGACCTCCGTAAACTTTGACTCCCTCTGCCGTGAGTTCCCAAGTTGTATCTGTAAGTTGGTCTAGGAAAAATGGTTTGTGGGAAACAATCACAAATGCTCCTTCAAAGTTATTGAGAAAGTCTTTTAAACTTTCTAACGCTATCAAATCCATGTGGTTAGTTGGTTCATCTAATAGCAACACTTTTGGCTGTTGCGCTAAACCAATAGCCAAGAATAGTTTTGTGAGTTCTCCACCACTGAGATTGAATAGTGGTAAGGATAAGTCAAGCGTGGTATTGAATTGTGTTTCCAGAATTGCCTCAATATTCCACCATTCTTCAGAAACAGAACTCAGAAAATCAAGAACTGTGTCTGCTTTGATTTCCTGTTTGATAGTGCTGATTTGAGGTAAGTAGTATATTGTGCTTTGAGGCGTAATAGAACCCGTTGTGGGATTGAGTTGACCAGCCAAAATTTTTAAGAGAGTTGATTTTCCCACCCCATTAGAGCCGACCAAAGCAATGCGATCATTCTCTGCAATGCTGAGATGAACACCTTTAAATAAAGCCCTAGTTGAGCTAAGTTCATAGCCTAAGTTTTCAGCTAACAATATTGATTTTTTCTGCATTCTTTCCAAACTCCTTTAAAATTATAGGCTTACGCAAAGCCTCCCAATCTAGTAGAGGGTTGGGAAGTCTGCAATATGTGAAATCCTCAAGATACCGTTGAGGTTGCGTAAGCCCTGAATTAATGCGACAGACTGCTAGACTTCTTCTCTCTTCCCTCTAAAGAGAAGAGTTGGGAATGAAAGCAATCCATGCTTCTATTTAGTAAAGTGAATATTTGTCACCTTGCTATGACGGGCGATAAGTCTATTTCTACAAGCGCGTTTCCTGCCGTAGGAAAATTAGCTAACCCAAAGGGAACACTAATCCCACAACAGGTGAGACATTGTTTAAAACAAAAAAATTCTTTTGCCAGTCCCTGTTGCTTATGAACAAGGGTTTTTGCTACTACTTCATTTCAGCTATCTGAGGCGTATTCAGGTTTAATTCTAGCTACATTATGGTAGCACGGGATTCCAAAAACGTAATTAAAAATGTGGGCGTATGAATACGGGATGAATTATGCAAACAGGTTGCTGCTTGATTGAGCTAACTGTGTGCCTACCCTGTTAACGTAGGCACACAGTTGATCCTGGCAAAAGAAACTGGGAATGGAAATTTTGATCAAGTGAGGTATTAGATAACCTTAAAATACTTTGTGATGAGCAATTACTACCAGGGTTTATTTTAGATTTAAGTCAGGTTTGGTAAGAAATAAATTCAATAATTTAATCGTGTTTAACAGTTAAAATGCAGTAATTTTGCTCAAATTTCAGTTGGTGGATGCCAGCCAGCAGACACCCAAGCTTGCCTAACGGTTACAGCATAAGGATTATTCAGTTGCAAAGCTAATACAGTTGCACGCCACAGGCAGTCAAACCTGTAATTTGAGTGCCGTTGTTTGTCCAAGTGAAATGATGTGACCATTTTTGTTGACGAGGGTTGAAGAGTTTGACTTTACGGTTTGTTACTCCATCTCTGGCATGAGTCTGAATACCTTTGTAGGCATTGCATAACCTACAGGCAAGCCACAGATTTTCCTCATCGTCGGTACCGCCTGCTGCTCTAGGAATGATATGTTCAATTTCTAAAATTCCCAAAACATACTTTTGGAGACTAAGGCAATAACCACATTGATGATTCGCCTGTATCCATATCTGCACCCGGACTTGTTCAGAAATCTGGCTCACTAGCTTAAGGGTTCAATCAACCCACGTTTGACAGCTTCGCTTAACGCAGTGGCTTTTCTTAAAAGTCCTTCTTGATATACCTGCATCAGGGTTTGTAATTCTGAGCGATCGCCTTCACTAAGAGTACCTGATTGTTGGCGATCAAGCAGTTCGCTCAACCGAGCATCCTGTTCTGCTTCCATTTGCAGTTCGATCAGCACCAGGACTTGTTCATCAGAAAGCACAGAGACACGCTCAAGATCAATAACATCCCCATTGACAGGCGGAATTGAAAGTTGAATGGTATCTACTAAAATGCTGGCAACATCACGATTTGCCAACCGTGCAAAGCGTTCTGCACGTTGGTAAATTTCATCTGGCAGGGTAATGATGATCTAGGTATTCATAGCTCTTGCAAATACTTCTCTCTATTCTCACTTGCAAATGGATAAAACGCGATTGCTGGGAAGCCATACCACTAGAAGTGCGAAAAAAGTTTGCACCGATTTGTCCTGAGTTTGTGATTGAATTGCGTTCCCAGAGCGATAATTTACGAATTTTGCAATACAAGATGCAAGAGTATATTGATAATGGCACGCAACTTGGTTGGTTAATTAATAGAAAACAACGCCGAGTTTTTATTTATCGTCCTAATATTGCGGTTGAGGTATTAGATAATCCTAAAACCCTTTGCTACCTGGTTTTGTTTTGGATTTAAGTCAGGTTTGGTAGCTCACATCTTGCACCAGACGATTAAAAATAGTGCCAGAGATATTTCATATACATAGAAAACATTAAATAAATGAACATTATACTCTCTAAAAAAGAAAGAGATGAAATACTTAAGTGGTTGAATCGTAACCGCCAGATGTTATTAGATTTATATAAAAATCAATATGTTGCTTACAATGCAAATGGAATAATTGCTCACAGCGAAAATTTACGCGAAGTTTTAGCATTAGCTAATACTGGGAAATAGCCTTTTTTGATTTACCTAGTTCCACGTCATACTGTTCTATAGAAATTTTACCAATTTGCTTTCGCACCGTCGCCCACCATCCATGATTGGCAGTAATTTTAGTCAAACTTTAGTAGGTGGATGCTAGCCAGCAGAAACCCAAATTTGCCTAACAAGGTTCCTAAGCTGACGCGCATCTAAATTTGATAATTTAGCGCCTGAACTCCTTTTTTGTCCTAGATTGCCGTGTAAAACTAGATGACGAACAGCTTAACTCAAACTCAAAAATTTATTCCTCATCTTCAAACAAAGATTCTAAATCTCTATAACCACTTGCAACACGAGTAACACTAATTCCATCCTCGCTGGGATAGTAAAATATAATGTAATCATCCACAACAAACCCGCGCAAATTCGTTACAAGTCTTCTGTAACTTTTCCCCATACTGGGAAAATCTGCTACTAACTTACACTTTTTACGAATATCATCAAAAAGCTTACTAGCTGCTTTTGGGTTACTGCGAGCAATATATTCACAAATTTCATCTAAATCTTGAATTGCTTCATCTGAAAATGAATAACTACTCATTCGTCAGACTCCTCAGCAATTTTCCGAATTTTTTCTTGAAATCTAGCGAAAACAACTTCGCCATCAGTTACTTGTCCTTTAGCGATTTGTTCAGTTCCTACAGCAATTTTTTGGCGTAATTCTTCAATTCGCCGTTCTCTTTCTTGAAGCAACCTAAAAGCTTCATTGATAACATCCTCTGCACTAGCAAATCTACCACTTGCAATTTGCGCTTGAATAAATTGCTCTATTTCTGACTTGAGTGTGATATTCATAACTTGTACCTCAGCTAAAAAAGTTTGTACCAGTTTGTGATTCAATTGCGTTCTGAAAGCGTAGTTTACCGCCGTAGGCATGGCTTGCAAGTTTTGCAAGACAAGATGCAAGAGTATATCCCGACTTCTTAATGAATCTTACTCACTAGCTTAAGGGTTGAATCAACCCACGTTTGACGGCTTGCTTCACTCAACGCAGTGGCTTTTCTTAAAAGTCCTTCTTGATATACCTGCATCAAGGTTTGTAACTCTGAGTGATCGCCTTCACTAAGAGTACCTGATTGTTGGCGATCAAGCATTTCGCTCAACCGAGCATCCTGTTCTGCTTCCATTTGCAGTTCGGTCAGCACCAGGACTTGTTCATCAGAAAGGACAGAGACAGGCTCAAGATCGTTAATGTTCCCACAGGTATAAGAGTATAATGTATTACTAACCGAACAGTGCATAGTAAAAGCAACAATTATTGTTATGGATAATAATTACCCTTTTGATGAAGAACAAATTTGGTTTAATGATTATGCTGACGAAGAGGATGATTTTCAAATTGATGAATATGATTTAACCTCTACACCAAATGATTTTAATGTAATAACAATTTATAACTTTATGGAATCTGGTGCTGTTAAAATACCAGGGTTTCAAAGAAATTATGTTTGGGATATAAACAGAGCATCTAAACTGATTGAATCAATAATTTTAGGTTTACCAATTCCACAAATTTTTCTATATGAAGAAGCAAGAAATAAATTTTTAATTATTGACGGACAGCAACGATTAATGTCTATATACTATTTCATTAAAGGTAGATTTCCTCTTAAGGAGAAACGGGTTGAACTAAGAAGAATTTTTGAAAAAGATGGTTCTATTCCCGATAAAATATTGAGCAACGAAAATTATTTTAGTAAGTTTGATCTAAGTCTTACACAAAAGCTTCCCGAACAGCCTAATAAATTTAAAGGACTTAATTACCACACTTTAGGTGACTACAAAACACAGTTTGAGCTTAGACCTATTCGGAACGTAATAGTTAAACAAAATTTCCCTAAAGATGATAGTTCTTCAATATATGAAATATTTAATCGTTTAAATTCGGGTGGTGTTAATTTGTATCCGCAAGAGATTAGAGCCAGCTTATATCATTCTCCTTTTTACGAAATGCTTAATCGTCTAAATATGGAAGAAGGATGGCGAAAATTATTACAAATGAATGAGCCAGATATTCACATGAAAGACGTTGAGCTTTTGCTTCGAGGTTTTGCCATGCTGATTGATGGAGAAGACTATGCTCCTTCACTACCAAAATTTTTAAATAATTTTTCAAGAAGGAGTAGAAAAAATACTCAAGAGCAAAATGATTATCTTGAGAACTTGTTTAAATCATTTCTAAGGCAGTTTGAATCTTTACCTGAAGATCCATTTATTGGAAAACGTAACAAACGCTTTCATATAGCACTTTTTGAAGCTGTATTTGCCAGTATATGTAAACCAATATTTTTACAGCATGAGTTTTTAGATTCTCCTATAGACATTAGTAAAATTAAGCAAATAGAAACTGATGGACAGTTTATAAAGGCTTCCTCAGAAGGCACAACAAAAAAGACAAATGTTGAAATTCGTTTAAAACGGGCTAAAGATATTTTAGGTATTCAAGGGTAGAAAAGTGCTAGAAGAAACAGGTGTTGATAGGCTCTATAAAGAGTTTAAAACTTTAATAGAATATATTGAACAAGGAAATGAAATATCACTCCGAAATACAGTAGATGAAAATTTTAGAAAAGCTTTACTTTTATCCGCAGCAAGTTATTTTGAACACCGTATAACTAATGACATTCTCGAATACATGGGTGAAATATCTAACAAAAACGAGCTTTTAGTTTCCTTTGTGAATAATAAGGCTATAAGTAGACAATATCATACGTATTTCAATTGGAAAGATACAAATGCAAATAGTTTTTTTGGTTTATTTGGTGATATATTTTCAAATTTTATCAAACAAGAAGTTAGAAATAGCGAACAGCTGAGTTCATCTATTAAGGCATTTCTTGAAATAGGACGCGAAAGAAATAGATTAGTTCATCAAGATTTTGGTACATTCTCTCTAGAAAAAACATCTGATGAAATCTATCTACTTTACAAAGATGCTTTACCTGATAAACTTCGCCAATGCTTACAAAAAAATGAAAATGAAGCCGAAAAAATCGGGACTGAGAAATAAATCTCAGTCCCGATAAAAAAGCGGGCTAACCGCTATTTATATGGTTAACCCGTGCAGCTTTGGGAACGCGCAGAGAAATTGTTATTGCAATACCAACTTCACATTGGCGTTTTGCAAACCGCGTTGTTTTACTTCAGCCAAAGTTTTGTTAACGGCATACTTTTGGTTGATGGAGTTGATCAACTCGGTTTGGTTGTGCTTCTTAGCAACGCCCCACAGGTCAGCGATTAGGTCAAAAGAACCATCGCTGTTGCGAGACC
Source organism: Nostoc sp. FACHB-888 (assembly GCF_014696655.1). Taxonomy (NCBI): domain Bacteria; kingdom Bacillati; phylum Cyanobacteriota; class Cyanophyceae; order Nostocales; family Nostocaceae; genus Nostoc; species Nostoc sp. FACHB-888. The sequence continues at coordinate 47,395 of NZ_JACJQM010000027.1, forward strand.
AGCCGAGGTCATATTCGCCATCTAACATAGCAACGATGTCAGAACGGACGCGCTGACCGTTATAACCACGGACATCAGCTTCAGTCTTTACGCTGATACCGAGGTCGCGCAAAGAAGCTTTGAGGATTTCGGCATCGGTGATTTTGGTACGCAGGGTGCTAAAGTGAGACATTTGGGTTTCCTCCAATGAGAAGATTGAGAAAAACGACAACGGTTTGTTTTGGGCGAAGCCGCGTTAGCAGGATGCGGCTTTTTTTTTAACTGCTAGCATTTAGAGCTAGCCTTTCCCCCTGGGATGGCAGAGGAAAGCTTTTAGAACTCCATTCGCTGATATTCAGCTACGGAGGACGCTGCGGGGCGTGCGCGCTGTCTGGCCCAATCTCTCAGAGCCGTTACTTGTTCTTGCATCGTTCGAGACAGCGGCAATGTTGCCTTCAGTGCAGCAATAATATCTAGTTGGGTGAACTCCCGATCTTGGGCAAAAGCTTCATACATTGCCGCAACGATCGCTTGCTCAACTTCTGCCCCAGAAAAGCCATCAGACATCTTAGCTAGTTGCTCAAGATCGAATCGAGAGATGTCTTCACGGCGCTTAGTTAGGTGGATATTGAAAATATCCTGCCGTTCTTCTGGTGTTGGCAGATCCACAAAGAAAATTTCATCAAAGCGTCCTTTCCTCAGAAACTCGCCAGGTAAGCGTTCTACTCTGTTAGCAGTTGCCATCACAAATACTGGTGATTTCTTATCTTGCATCCATGTGAGGAAGGAGCCGAAGATTCTACTTGAAGTCCCCCCATCGGAATCGGAAGAACCTCCACTACCAGCAAAGGATTTATCCAATTCATCGATAAACAAAATCGCTGGGGAAATAGATTCTGCTGTTTTCAGGGCGTTTCGCAAGTTTGCTTCACTTCGTCCCACCATTGAGCCGTCGTAGACTCGCCCCATATCCAACCGCAACAGTGGTAAACCCCACAGTCGGGAAGTAGTTTTGGCAATTAATGACTTACCACAACCGGGAACTCCGAGAATTAACATCCCTTTTGGTTGAGGCAAACCATACTCTCTTGCTCTTTCTGTAAAAGCGTTAGAGCGTTGCTTGAGCCATCTTTTTAACTCTTCTAAGCCACCTACAGCGTCAATGGTTTCATCTTCTTCAATGTATTCTAAGATTCCATTGCGCCGAATTAGTTGCTTTTTCTCAGATAAAACGATATCTACTTCATCTTCCGTCAGACGCCCTGTTGTTACCTGTGCCTTTCGGTAGACTTTCTCAGCTTCATCTTTAGTTAGACCTAAAGCTGCTCTAAGAAGCTTCTCTCTGGCTTCTGTTGTCAACCGCCGACCACGATTTTGGTCTACGTGCTGAGTTAGTACTTTATTTAACTCTGCCATATCTGGCAGTGTAAAATCGATAACAACAACTTCTTTTTCTAACTCTATAGGTACTTGTTGCATCGGTGACATCAAAATAATGTTCTTTTGCGTACCTTTAAAGCTAGCGATCGCATCACGTAACGATCTGTTTGTTGCAGGCGCATCAATAAAAGGATGTAAATCTTTAAGAATAAATATACTAGGTTCTTTCTGGCGAATTATCCACTCGATCGCCGCCTCTGGAGACACGGTATTGTGTTGGGTAACATTCCGGGGCTGACCATACTCTACAATCCCGTGTGTTACTGTCCAAACAAATACTCGGCGCTGGGGCTTTAACTCTGACTGGGCGATTGTGGAAATTGCTTGCTCGGCCCGCTCTTCCTCGGAGGTCACAAGGTAGATTAAAGGGTATTGAGCTTGAATTAGGATCTTGAGCTCTTGGTTCATACTTCGACCTACTTGAGACCTTATAGAGACAGTAGAGACATTGCTTCTGGTAAAGACAACCGAATCATTAATATCTATCTAGCAAGGAACTAACTCTTCCTCACCCTTGGGATAGGTTTCATCTTCATCCATTTCATCAATGGAAAGATGTGGTTGACCGACTACTCCTGGTTGATTGCCTAAAGTAACCAGTTCCCCATCACGTAATACTAGTGAGCTATCACAAGTTGGGCACGAATAAACTCTATGAGTCCGCCCATAAGAAGAATCTTCTACCTCGTCAACCAATTCTGAATTAGATAAGTAAAAAACGAGGGCACGTTCTGCAAGTTCTGACATTGGTTCTGAATCGACTGCTGAACGAATCTTCAATTTTTTGTGCAACTCTGGCGACAAATACAAAGTGACCTTTTGCTTAGTTTGCGTTTGCATATAACTCTTTAACGGTCTTACCCGGGTATGTATATTAAATTATCGGTTCTTCTATTGGTTGTCAAGACAGTAAAACGTTTTGACGCCAATATTGTTACATTTGTTTACATTTGAGGCTGAAATACTGTTTATTGAGTGATAAATAGCTGACTACAAACCTCTCAGAGTTAATCAGGACTTAGGCACTCAAAACCTCAAACCTCAATGGAAATTAGCGATCGCTAATTTAATGATTGCCTGAGTTGGCTGATTTTTTAACTATTTGGAGCGTAAGCGGATTAAAGTTGAACACCTTTCCGGTTGCAAACAACTGATATCCACAAGAGATGCCAGCGAATGACACCAACATAGAAAAAAGAGACACAGAGCCAATTACAACACCACTGGCAAGGAATAGAGCAATTCCTATGCCAATCAACACCCATCCCAATATCCGATTATCGCGCCCAGCCCAATTTAGAGCTACTACACCTCCGATACACAGCAAAATTCCAGGTGTGCTGCGTAAGTAGACGCTCACATAAATACTTGTACTTAAAAATGTAACGCCTGCGAGGATTAGTCCTAAGCCAATGAGCTTGCTGGCAAGGATTACTTGTTCCTCTTCTTTGCCGATGTTAAATACTGTAATTCTTGTGGGCGCGGAGTTTGGCGGAGGATTTGTTGTGGCAGATGCAGAGTGCTGCACCCTAAACATGAAAGTTATTTTTTCTCCCTGCCCAAGAGAAATTTTATCTCCTGGATGCAGTGGGAAAAAAACTTGAGGTTGAAGTTTCGCACCGTTAATGTATGTGCCATTAGAACTGCCCAAATCGGTGATATGGTATTCATCCCCATTTATCCAAATTTGCGCGTGGATGCGAGATGCCACATCCGAATCTGGTAAGCCAGAAATATCAATATCTGGTGGTTTTTGCTCGTTTGGCTTACCGATGCAAATTACAGAAAGATTTGCTGGAAATTGCAAAGATGTGTTGGTTTGGAAGTGAAAAAGCTCCAAAGTTAGTTCGGCTGTCTGAGTTGCACTGTGCATAGTTTGTGTGATAAAGCACTCTTTATAAGTTTGTCTACTGAGAACTCAAAAGAGAATGGTAAATATCCTGAATATTATTGAATTTTTAATGAGCGCTCTTTTGGTGCAGTTTCTTCAGCAGTTTACGGATTCGAGAATAGCTAGTAAATTGGCGAAGGTATTGATCTGAGTTTCTGGCACTTCTATAAAATCAGTAACTTTGGCAAAATGTGTAATGTAAATGGCTACTGCTAATAAAATCTGTAGTTTGGGGCGAAGAATTTATCGGTTTGCCGCAAGCGTTAGCGGAGTTATTGCCCTGTTAATAATTTTGTGGGGTTGTACTGCAAATTATTTTAACGCCGGAGCGATCGCCTGGAAAACTTATAGCAACTCCCGTTATGGCTTTGAATTTCCATATCCGAGTAACTGGACTTCTTTAGCAGCACCAGCAAATGATGATGGAATTGCGTTTTTTTCACCACAGGATAACTCAGTGGAAATTCGGGGGTGGGCAAGTCAGCAGTTACCAAATTCGATTGTTACAGATCAAGAGTCAGTGAAAAGGATAAAACCCAACTTTCAAACCGCCCAAGGACTGTCTGGGGTGATCGTTGTAGAAGTTGATCAACAAGTAGGTTCAATGACACTGACACTAACTCAGAGTCAAGTGAAATACTACTGGCAGGGACGAAGCAAGAGGCAAGATTTTCAAGATTACTATCGTTTTTTTTATTACATTGCCCAGCAGTATCGCATTCCGAAGTCCTGAGAGACGCGATTAATCGCGTCTGTACAAGAGTTAGGATAATCCGTTTATTTTCCACCATTTTCCTCTGCCTCTGCTCCCAAAATACACATCTCTCCCAGAATGATGATTGAGAGGGTACACAAACCTGATAGATTTAGCTATCAGCGAGTAAAAACTGGTGAAGATGAAAGTCCTGGTTATTGGTGGTGATGGATATTGCGGTTGGGCAACTGCTCTTTACCTTTCCAATCGAGGTTATGAAGTTGGAATTTTAGATAGTTTGGTGCGGCGGCATTGGGATAATGAACTTGGAGTCGAAACTCTTACTCCGATCGCACTAATTCAACAACGTCTCCAGCGCTGGCAAGATTTGACGGGTAAATCTATCGATTTGTTCATCGGCGATATTACAAATTACGAATTTCTCCATAAAACATTACAGCAATTTCAGCCAAATGCTCTGGTGCATTTTGGTGAACAGCGTTCGGCCCCATTTTCCATGATTGACCGAGAACATGCAGTTGTTACCCAGGTCAATAATGTAGTTGGTACGTTGAACTTGCTGTACGCTATGCGGGAAGATTTCCCCGACTGTCATTTGGTGAAGCTAGGGACAATGGGTGAATATGGTACACCCAATATTGACATCGAAGAAGGGTATATCACCATTGAACACAATGGACGCAAGGATACCCTACCTTATCCCAAGCAGCCTGGTTCGATGTACCACTTAAGCAAAGTCCATGATAGTCATAACATCCACTTTGCTTGCCGGATTTGGGGATTGCGGGCAACTGATTTAAATCAGGGTGTAGTTTATGGCGTCTTAACCGAAGAAACGGGGATGGACGAACTATTGATTAATCGACTGGATTACGATGGTGTGTTTGGTACTGCACTAAACCGCTTTTGTATTCAAGCAGCGATTGGACATCCGTTAACTGTCTACGGTAAAGGTGGACAAACTCGCGGATTTTTGGATATTCGGGATACAGTACGATGTGTAGAATTAGCGATCGCTAACCCTGCCGAGGCTGGTGAATTCCGCGTATTTAACCAATTTACCGAACAATTCAGCGTCGGCGACTTGGCATTGATGGTGAAAAAAGCTGGTAACGCTATGGGATTGAATGTAGAAATCAATCACTTAGATAATCCCAGAGTTGAGAAAGAAGAACATTACTTCAACGCTAAAAACACTAAATTGCTCGATTTAGGTTTACAGCCTCACTTGCTTTCTGATTCTTTACTCGATTCTCTGTTAAACTTTGCCATCAAGTATCAGACGCGAGTTGATCACAAACAAATTCTGCCCAAAGTCTCTTGGCACAGAAATTAGGATAAACTCTGCGTGCGGCTGATAACAGAACCTTATTTAACTCAAGTCAGTAATTGGCCTGAAAATGGTCGCCATATTTTAGCACAATATGACGACCATTTAATTGTTGTTTATCAGGCGTATCGTCCATCTATTGGTAACTTCGCCGCTACCTACGGTTATTTTGGTGGTGAGTTCAGTTTTGAGCGTATGAGTTGGATAAAACCTAACTTCCTTTGGATGATGTATCGTTCTGGATGGGGTACACAAAATGGGCAAGAGGTAGTGTTAGCTATTTCGATGAAGCGTTCGGCTTTTGATGAAATCTTAGCGGCGGCTGTTCATTCTAGCTACGTCCCAGAACTTTATCCTGATAAAAGTGCCTGGCAAAGAGCATTGAAGCAATCACAAGTTCGCCTACAATGGGACCCAGACCATGACCCATCTGAGACAAAATTAGAAAGACGCGCTATTCAGTTAGGGTTACGTGGTGAAGTACTAGCTGCTTATGCCAAAGATTGGATTGTCAACATTGAGGATATCTCGGACTTTGTACAATAAACAGAGGCAAAACATTAAATCTGACTGTGCAGAGTTGATTACACCACAGGAGAGGGTCTATTCTGTGTTTGATACCGAAACGCAAGCAAAGCTGAGATTATCTGCCTGGACTGAATAGTTTTATATGAGAATTGCCCTATTCACTGAAACCTTTTTACCCAAGGTTGACGGCATTGTAACGCGTCTGCGCCATACTGTTGACCATCTACAGCGCAGTGGTAATCAAGTGCTGGTAATTGCCCCTGATGGAGGCATCACAGAACACAAAGGCGCTAAAGTTTACGGCGTTACTGGCTTTCCTTTGCCATTGTATCCAGAATTGAAAATGGCACTTCCCCGCCCAGCCATTGGGTACGCCTTAGAAGAGTTTAAGCCAGATATTATTCATGTCGTGAATCCAGCAGTTTTAGGTTTGTCTGGGATATTTTATAGCAAAATCCTCAAAATCCCCTTAGTAGCGTCTTATCACACCCATTTACCCCAATATCTCCAACATTACGGCTTAGGGATGCTGGAGGGTTTTCTTTGGGAACTCCTGAAAGGCGCTCATAATCAAGCAGCTTTAAATCTGTGTACTTCCACAGCAATGGTGGAGGAACTGACAGCACATGGTATTGAACGTGTAGATTTGTGGCAGCGTGGCGTGGATACGGAACTATTTCATCCCGATTTAGCTAGTGTAGAGATGCGATCGCGCCTATCAAAAAATCATCCAGAAAGTCCATTGCTACTTTACGTGGGGCGGCTTTCGGCTGAAAAAGAAATTGAGCGCATCAAACCAATTTTAGAAGCAATTCCCGAAGCGCGGTTAGCATTGGTTGGGGATGGACCTCACCGTGAAGCATTGCAAAAACACTTTGCTGGGACAAACACTTATTTTGTTGGATATCTCATGGGGCAAGAATTAGGTTCTGCCTTTGCGAGTGCTGATGCCTTTATCTTTCCTTCTCGTACGGAAACACTGGGTTTAGTATTACTAGAAGCAATGGCAGCTGGCTGTCCAGTAGTAGCAGCCCGTTCCGGGGGGATTCCTGATATTGTCACAGATGGAGTAAATGGATATCTTTTTGAGCCAACAGCAGATGTTCAAGGAGCGATCGCCCCTGGCGTTGGCGGAGCCATCGCCGCTACTGTTCGCCTCTTAGAACAAAAACAACAACGAGACATCATCCGTCAAAATGCTCGCCGGGAAGCAGAAATTTGGGGTTGGCCATCTGCCACTAAGCAGCTACAAGATTACTACCAAAAGGTAATATTTTCTGAAAAGTTGGCAAAATAGGGTACTGGAGAGTCTGGAAATAAGGGAGTAGGGGAAGCAGAGGAAGAAGCAAGGGAGCAGGTGGTCACTGAGCTTAGTCAAAGTTGAGCAGGGAGCAAAGGAGAAGAGTTTTCCCTCAGCAAGAACCGCACCCCGCCCCTCTGCCTCTTTTCAATGCCCCATGCCCAATGCCTCATGCCCAATGCCTCATGCCCAATGCCTCATGCCCAAAATCTAAAATTCCCATGACACTCCCTAACTCTGGCAGCGTCTTGGCTACATTAACTGAATTAACTCAAGTTAATCGTACTCACGCCCTACTGCGTCGTGTTAAAGATTTATCTGTTAACGAATTTGTTTGCTTACTCGACTTCATAACGGCTGAGTTCCAGCAATTTCTTAGAGCCATTGAACTGATCAATAATGAAACTCTAGAAATTATGTTGGAGAAGGTGCTAGAAGCTATCACCCTCAAAATTGGTCAAATCCTGCAAGCAGAACATACAGCTATTTTTTTAGTTGATTATGATAAAGGTCAACTGTGGTCAAAAGTTCCCCAAGATAATACCCAAAAGTTTTTAGAAATTCGGACTCCCATTACAGCAGGTATTCCCGGTCATGTTGCTAGTACAGGTCAATATTTAAATATATCTGAAACTTATACTCACCCTCTATTTAGCCCAGAACTTGAAAAACAAATGGGCTACAAAATACATAATATTTTATGTATGCCTGTTCTCAGTAGCAAAAACCAGACTGTAGCGGTAGTGCAACTGGCTAATAAAACCGGGAATGTTCCGTTTAATTATGATGATGAAGAACGGTTTCGAGACTTCGCCGCTTCTATTGGGATTATTCTGGAAAGCTGCCAATCTTTTTATGTAGCAGCTCGCAATCAACGAGGCGCAACGGCTCTGTTGCGGGCAACTCAAACACTGGGGCAAAGTTTGGATTTAGAAGCAACTTTGCAGATAGTCATGGAGCAAGCTCGAATTTTAATGCAAGCAGACCGCAGCACACTGTTTTTATATCGTAAAGATATGGGCGAACTCTGGACGAAAGTTGCAGCGGCGGCAGATGGCACAAATTTAATAGAAATTCGCATTCCTGCGAACCGTGGCATTGTTGGCTATGTGGCCTCCACTGGTGAAGCATTAAATATTTCTGATGCCTATAAAGATCCGCGTTTTGATCCGACTATAGATAGAAGAACTGGGTATGTAACTCGCAATATTCTGTGTTTGCCAGTATTTAATTCGGCAAATGAATTAATTGGTGTTACACAATTAATTAATAAGCAACAAAGCAGTTTTACCGCTTCTGATGAAGAGTTTATGCGGGCTTTTAATATTCAGGCAGGAGTTGCTTTAGAAAATGCTCGCCTATTTGAAAATGTGCTGTTAGAAAAACAGTATCAAAAAGATATTTTACAAAGTTTATCAGATGCGGTGATTTCTACAGATATGGCAGGACGCATTGTTACGATTAATGATGCGGCCCTAGAGTTGCTGGGCTGTCCTATAAAAGATGCTAATAGTAAGAACAACAAGCTTTCGTGGGAACAAAATTTGATTGGTCGCCTAGTTTGGGAAGTTGTGCCAATTGAAAATCTCCAAATCCGGCTAGAAGATAGTTTAAAAACTGGAGCTAAACATTATGTGCCAGAGCAAAGTTTGATAGTAGGAATTTTTCAAGTTAAGAGTGAGGAGTTAGAAGTTAAAAATGAGACTCAAGAATCAAAATTCAGGACTCTGGACTCAATTTTAGCAGTCTGCGATCGCACTAACCCCGATATTTTCATTCCCTGGAATCTACCCCTTACTCCCCAATCTGAATTTCTCACCACTGATGAGGTGCAAAAATTAGAACGTAGCACGAATCTGACTGTCAATCCCCTAACTAACCCAGAAGGGGGTGTCCGGGGTGGTTTGGTGGTGTTAGAAGACATCAGCCAGGAAAAACGGATGAAAACTACTATGTCCCGCTACCTAACACCCCATGTAGCCGAGCAAGTTATGGCTTTGGGGGAAGACGCTTTAATGGTGGGTGAGCGCAAGGAAGTAACCATTTTGTTTTCTGATATCCGTGGCTACACAACACTTACAGAAAATCTCGGTGCAGCTGAAGTGGTATTGCTGCTCAATCAGTATTTTGAAACGATGGTGGAGGCGGTTTTTAACTACGAAGGCACTCTCGATAAGTTTATTGGTGATGCCTTAATGGCGGTATTTGGTGCGCCGATACCGCTAACTGAAAATCATGGTTGGAGGGCTGTGCAGTCAGCGTTAGATATGCGACAACGGTTAGAAGAATTTAACCATCGACGAATTATTCAAGCGCAGCCACAAATTCATATTGGCATTGGGATTAGTTCTGGAGAAGTGGTTTCGGGTAATATTGGTTCCCGCAAACGGATGGATTATACCGTAATTGGAGATGGCGTAAATTTAAGTTCGCGCTTGGAAACGGTAACTAAGGATTACGGTTGTGATATTCTTTTAAGTGAATTTACTTACCAGCTTTGCAGCGATCGCATTTGGGTGCGCCAGTTAGATAAAATTCGAGTCAAAGGAAAACACCAGGCTGTAAATATCTACGAGTTAATTGGCGATCGCACCATCCCTCTAGATGCCAACACTCAAGAGTTTTTATTTCACTATCATACTGGACGATCAGCTTATTTATCGCGCAACTTCTCACAAGCGATCGCCTGTTTTGAAGCTGCCAAATGCATCAAACCCCAAGATCAAGCTGTTGATATCCACATAGAACGGGCGCGTAATTATCAACAAACGCCGCCTCCAAAGTCTTGGGATGGTGTCTGGACAATGGTTACTAAGTAGTCATTTGTCATTTGTCATTCGTCATTCGTCATTTGCCCAATGCCCCATTCAACCTTCAACCTCTCCCTGATCATCCTTAAATGGATCTTCGCCAATTCTTAGCTCTATCTTTGAGCGTTTCAACTGTTGCCATAGATCCCTTATTTGTTCGTAAGCTTCACCTGGAGGCAGTTTTCCATTTGTTTCTAAGTTACAGATGTAGCTTACTCGTTGGGCAAATTCCTGTAGATTAGCATTAAAAACCAAGTTTTCTGGCTTTACCTGACCGTAGTAGCGACCGCGAGGGTAAAGAAAATCATCCTTGTTCACTATTTTGTTCTCCAATTTATCAACTCCCCTTGTGTTTGAATCTCTAAAGCTGAATCATTTGCTACCCTGATATCTACTTTTGTCACAAAAGAGTAAAGAGGCAGGGTAGAAGACCCATACATAAATGTAGTTGCTCTGAAACCCTTGACTGCTGGAAACTTCCAAATGCTCCCCACTCCCTTGCTTCTTTGGTCAGACTGCGGTAACTCGAACTATTAAATTTCTTTTCTAACTTAATGATGCGGGAATTAATTGATTTAGATTTTGAGACTAGAAAATAAAGCCTGAAATACTTTTACTGTAAAAGTTACAAAAAAATTTCTCCTAAAGTAACTAAAGAGAATAGTTTGACTTCCGTCCCAGTTGTAAATTTATCTTATCTTAATTTATGAAGTTCTGACTGTAATTAACTTCGGTAAAAACTCTGAGTTACATTTTGCTAAAAAACACCCGCATTTATAGTAATCATCATTTTTGCAAAAATAACTACAGATTTTTAGTGCAAAACTGCTTAAGTAAATATACTATGCGTGAAAGCGAATTGTCCTCTGTTAAAAGTTAGAGATTCAGTTGTAAACTACCCCATAGCCAGAAGCTGGAGGCTTTCAGCAGCCCTGATGTGGCTTACAAGATTGCAAGACAACACCGAACCTCCGAGCATGGTGAATGTTTAGCAACTTTCTGCTGACCAGTGGACAAAAAGAGGGAAAGGAGAAAATAGCTAAAGTGAGAAAATTTTCCTCTGTGCCCGTCTGCCTAATTACCCTTGTCCTCGCACCCTCTTAAATAATCATCAATGGCTAATAGTTAATAACTAAAGATAAAATGGTAAAGCCTCAAAGGACAGATTTTGTCCATCGCCTAGAACTTTACTGCCACCATGTCTGTTAATTCCAAGTTATACGAAGGCAAAGCCAAAATTCTTTATACAACAGACGATCCGGAAGTCTTGTTGGCCGATTTTAAAGACGATGCCACGGCGTTTAACGCCCAAAAGCGCGGCAGTATCCAAGAAAAGGGAAAGATTAATTGTAGCATTTCCACCCAGCTTTTTAAACAGTTGGAGGCAAATGGTATAAAGACTCACTTTATTGACAGCCCTACCCCAAATCAGATGCGGGTGAGAGCAGTAAAAATTTTACCCTTAGAAGTGGTTATCAGAAATATTGTTGCTGGCAGTTTGTGTCAGCAAACAGGATTACCAGTGGGTACAATTCTGAAACAGCCTTTGGTTGAATTTTATTACAAAAACGATCAATTAGGAGATCCTTTGTTGACACGCGATCGCCTGTACCTGCTAGAACTAGCTACTCCGGAACAAGTAGACGCAATTACACATCTAGCATTGCAAATCAACGAATTTCTCCAGAAATTTTGGCAACAATGTGGCATTACCCTAGTAGACTTCAAACTAGAGTTTGGTTTGGACTCACAACAGCAGTTGCTCTTGGCAGACGAAATTAGCCCAGACACCTGCCGTTTGTGGGATACCGCAGAACAAGACTCAAACCGCCGGGTAATGGATAAAGACCGCTTTCGCCGGGACTTAGGAAATGTAGAGGATGCTTACCAGGAGGTTTTACAAAGAGTGCTAAAAGCAGTAGAGAGTAATAATTAAGTGGGTAAAAATCAATTAAACTCGTGTGGATTGTCCTTTGTTATTGTTATTCATCAATGACTAATGACTATTTGTGATGGTGTGTGTGGTCGTGAAGAGGAATCAAAAGTAAAATGCGTTTATCTCCCTTATTGCTGGCAGCAGTAGCAATTGCAGCCCCTTTGGGCAGTTCATTGAGTGCAAGTGCAGAAACCGCCAACAGTTCAAAACAGACAACAGAAGTTTTGACACTAGAAACAAATCAGCAGCCAGAAAAGGACACAGGTCAGGTTCAATCTAGTAAAAGTCTAGAATCTCGATCTAATCCCACAGAGGTTATGGAGGCGGATAAATCCCGCATTGTCGCAGTTTACCCTGCCAATCCAGCAGCGATGCCTGCGGCGGGCTACGCCTACGTGGCACCAAAGGTAAAAGTGCCAACCTCCACAACCCCAAAAACTGCACAAACCCCTCCAATAGATCCTAATTCTAATCAGCAGCCCTCTCCCGCTCCAGACATTCCACCGCCAGAAATTCAACAACCAACGCTTTCCCCAACTCCTGAGACAACTCCAGTTCCAGAAAATGTTAATCCACCGATAACGGAACCTTTATTACCCACTACTCCAGAACCATCTACTGCTCCTGATGTTCCATTCCCAGATGGTCAACAACGAACACCTGCTCCAAACCCAGGTGGGACTCCCAGTCCGCAGAATGTTAACCCGCCGACAACTCCGGGAGAGACTCAACCCAACACAGCCCCAGAAGCCAATGACCCCCGCGTGCTGGTGTCGGAAGTATTGATTAGATCACAAACTGGCCAACTATCACCAGAACTGGAAGAACAAGTTTACAAAGTACTTCGTACCCAACCAGGACGAACGACAACCCGCACCCAACTGCAAGAAGATATTAACGCCATCTTTGGTACTGGCTTCTTCTCCAACGTGCAAGCAGCGCCAGAAGATACCCCCTTGGGAGTCCGGGTGAGCTTTGTTGTACAGCCTAACCCCGTTTTAAGCAAGGTAGAAGTGCAAGCCAATCCTGGCACTGGTGTTGCTTCTGTACTCCCAGCTAATACTGTGGATGAAGTCTTTAAAAATCAGTATGGCAGAATCCTCAACTTACGTGAGTTACAAGAAAACATCAAGCTGTTAAACAAGCGGTATCAAGACCAAGGTTACGTACTAGCTAACGTGATTGGAGCGCCACAAGTCTCTGAAAACGGGGTTGTTACCTTGCAAATAGCAGAAGGTGTAGTAGAAAACATTCGAGTCCGATTCCGCAATAAAGATGGTCAGGAGACAGACGAGAAGGGACAACCAATTCGCGGACGGACACAGGATTACATCATTACGCGAGAAGTGGAGTTGAAGCCAGGACAAGTATTCAATCGCAACACAGTGCAAAGAGACTTACAGCGAGTGTATGGACTAGGACTGTTTGAAGATGTGAATGTCTCCCTTGACCCTGGTACTGACCCCAGCAAGGTGGATGTAGTAGTGAATGTAGCTGAACGCAGTAGTGGTTCTATTGCAGCCGGGGCAGGGTTTAGTTCTGCTAGTGGACTTTTTGGAACAGTTAGCTATCAACAGCAAAACCTGAACGGTAGAAACCAAAAACTGGGGGCAGAGGTACAAATAGGAGCGCAGGAGTTATTCCTGTTTGATGCGCGGTTTACAGACCCCTGGATTGCCGGAGATCCCTACCGGACTTCCTACACAACCAATCTTTTTCGCCGCAGTTCTATTTCATTGATTTTTGATGGCAAAGATCAAGATATTAGGACATTTCAAGAGGGACAAACAGATGATGGCGATCGCCCCCGCATTCTCCGTCTAGGTGGCGGTGTCACCTTTACCCGCCCCCTTTCCTCCAATCCTTACAAAACTTCGGTATGGACAGCCTCAGCCGGTTTCCAGTATCAAAGAGTTTCCGCCCGTAATGCCGATGGCGATATCAGAGAAACAGGAGCGGTGTTTGACGACGATGGGAACCGCATTAGCGGCGAAATTCCACTTAGCTTCTCTGGTTCGGGTGAAGACGATTTATTGCTATTGCAACTAGGGGCACAGCGCGATCTCCGTAATAACCCTCTGCAACCCACTAACGGTTCTTATCTCCGCTTCGGAGTAGACCAGTCAGTACCTGTGGGACAAGGCAACATTTTGCTGACCAGATTGCGGGGTAGTTACAGCAAATATTTACCCGTTCAATTGATTAACCTCAGCAAAGGGGCGCAAACCTTAGCATTTAATATTCAAGCGGGAACCATCCTTGGTGACTTGCCTCCCTACGAAGCCTTTACCATTGGCGGTAGCAACTCCGTCCGAGGTTATGAAGAAGGAGCATTAGCTAGTGGACGCTCTTATGTGCAAGCATCAGTTGAGTATCGGTTCCCAGTTTTTTCAGTAGTCAGCGGCGCACTATTTTTTGATATTGGCAGTGACCTGGGAACTAGTACCCAGGCAGCTGAAGTGCTCAATAAGAACGGTAGTGGCTACGGCTATGGTCTCGGCGTACGCGTCCAGTCTCCACTGGGGCCAATTCGTATTGACTACGGTATCAACGATGACGGTGATAGTCGGATTAATTTCGGTATTGGCGAAAGATTTTAACTTGTCATTAGTCAGTTGTCATTGGTCATTAGTGAATCACAAAGGACAAGGGACAACTGACAAAGGACAAATGACAATTATCTTTTTTGGATTAGCTTGCTAATTTTTACATTTACCTCAATACTGTTCCGATAAAGGGATTAATGACATTAATAAGGGAATATCAGGGATTTTACCAAAACAGACCATGAACAATACTAAAAGAAATATACTGACTTTTAGACCATGCAACAGCACACCCTAGCTGCCCAAATCACCCAAATAGGGGTGGGATTGCATAGCGGTGTGAGTACCCAGGTGCGGATACTACCGGCTGAGGCAGGAAGTGGACGCTACTTTGTGAGGGTGGATTTACCGGATTTGCCGATCATTCCAGCGCAAGTTGCGGCAGTTAGTCACACTGTTCTCTCAACTCAGTTGGGTAAGGGTGAGGCATATGTTCGCACGGTAGAACATTTGTTGGCAGCCCTTGCGGGTATGGGTGTAGATAATGCCCGGATTGAAATTGATGGTCCAGAAGTTCCACTTTTAGATGGTTCAGCAAGTGTATGGACAGCCAATATTGCCCAAGTTGGCTTAGTATCACAACCCTTTAACAACGAAGCTCCCAAGGCTATTACAGAACCAATATGGGTCTATCAAGGCGATGCCTTTGTATGTGCCCTCCCAGCACCAGAAACCCGCTTTAGTTACGGTATTGATTTTGACCTGCCCGCTATTGGTAATCAATGGCACAGTTGGTCACTAACTGCTGAACTTGAAAACGCTTCTGCTAACTTTGCGACAGAAATCGCTCCTGCCCGCACTTTTGGGTTACTGCATCAAATTGAACATTTACAACAAACAGGGTTAATTAAAGGTGGCAGTTTGGATAATGCACTCGTTTGTGGACCAGAAGGCTGGTTAAATCCACCATTAAGATTTGCAAATGAGCCAGTCCGTCATAAAATCTTGGATTTAGTAGGAGATTTAAGTTTACTAACAACTTTTCCTATTGCTCATTTCTTAGCGTATAAAGCCAGTCACAATTTACACATCCAACTGGCTCAGAAAATTTTAGATTTTGGATCTGCTCTAAAGGTTAAAATCCAGGATTATTAAGGCTTTTGATATACGCCTGCCTACTCCATCAAATAAAACATTTACCACACGGCCAATGTCAATCCTCACTGAAGTGAATACCATCGATACAACTACATCTACCAAACCACAGGCTATAAATGAGACTACAATCAACTCTGAGATTAAAACAACTTTTACATCTGAAGAAATTCAGAAATTGCTACCCCATCGCTATCCATTTTTATTTGTAGACAAAATAATTGACTACATCCCAGGTAAAAAAGCTGTTGGCGTTAAAAATGTTACTATCAACGAACCCCATTTCCCAGGACATTTCCCTGAACGACCACTGATGCCAGGGGTGCTAATTGTCGAAGCAATGGCACAAGTTGGAGGCATTGTTTTAACTCAAATGTCTTCGGTAGAAGGCGGACTCTTCGTCTTCGCTGGTATCGATAAAGTTCGCTTTCGCCGCCAAGTTGTACCCGGAGATCAACTAGTCATGACGGTGGAACTGTTATGGGTAAAACAACGTCGTTTCGGTAAGATGCAAGGTCGTGCTGAAGTTGACGGTCAACTTGCTTGTGAAGGGGAATTAATGTTTTCTCTAGTTAACTAAAAGTTTGCTTTCGTGGTATTGGCATAGCCGTGAAATGCCCTTGCTGAATCCTGAAAAAGGATGAAAGTAAAAAAATCCACAACAGCATCTGATAATTTCTTGATTTTCGACGCCCTCTTTACGAGACGCACTCACAAACACACTTAACTTGCTTTGCCCGACACTTTCGTTCACTGAAATACTTAACGCTCAACAATGCCAGTCGCCTCAAATGGGATGGCAGTCAGTATAACTCTCTTAACCAGGGTAACGCACTGCTTTAAAAACCCCACCCGGCGCTGGCTTATCAAGACAGTTCTGGAGATTCACCCTTGAAAACGCTAATTCATCCAACTGCTGTAATTCATCCGAAATCGGAACTCCACCATACAGTGCAAGTCGGTGCCTATGCTGTGATTGGAGCGCATGTCAAAGTGGGCCCTGAAACAATAATCGGCGCTCATGCTGTGTTAGAGGGGCCTTGTGAAATTGGGGCGCAAAATCAGATTTTTACAGGTGCAGCCATCGGCATGGAACCCCAGGATCTCAAATTTGTGGGAGAACCAACCTGGGTCAAAATCGGTGATAACAACTTAATTCGTGAGTACGTTACTATTAACCGCGCTACTGGTGCTGGTGAAGCAACAGTGATTGGTGATGGTAACTTACTGATGGCTTATGCCCATGTAGCTCATAACTGCGTGATTGAAGACCAGGTGGTGATTGCTAACTCTGTGGCGTTGGCAGGTCATGTCCATATAGAGTCACGCGCTAGGCTGAGTGGGGTTTTAGGTGTCCATCAATTTGTGCATATTGGTAGACAGGCAATGGTGGGAGGCATGGCACGGATTGACCGGGATGTGGCCCCATATATGCTAGTGGAGGGAAATCCGGCGCGGGTGCGAACCCTCAACCTTGTGGGACTCAAACGCTCTGGTATGGACTCAGCAGATTTGCAAATGCTGAAAAAAGCTTTCCGCATCCTCTACCGTTCTAATTTGTCCTTTAAAGATGCCTTGGAACAACTAGAACTGTTAGGGAATAGCGAAGAATTGCAACATCTGCGTCGCTTTCTGCTACTTTCTCAGATGCCAGGAAGGCGTGGTTTAATTCCCGGTAAGGGGAAAAAAGGCGCGAGTGATGAATCGTGAGATGTGAGATATATCATGTCCGCCAAATTACCCACAATCAAAGCACCCCTCCCCGCAAGCGAGGAGGGGGCAAGAGTGCAGGTGGCAAAGATGCCTAGACATGATAATTATGAGTTATGAGTTGATGAATTAAATTTCTCACTCATAACTTAATAACTCTTGATTTTTACTAATTACCATTATCAAATGCGGATATTCATCAGCACTGGCGAAGTATCTGGCGATTTACAAGGGTCGCTGCTAATTACAGCCCTGAAGCGTCAAGCTGTGGCGATTGGGTTGGAATTAGAGATTGTGGCGCTGGGTGGTGAAAAAATGGTGGAGGCTGGGGCAATTCTGCTAGGCAATACCAGTAGTATTGGCTCAATGGGTATTTTAGAAGGGCTGCCTTATATTTTACCGACTCTCCAGGTGCAACGTCAGGCGATCGCTTCCCTAAAACAAAATCCACCTGACTTAGTGGTGCTGATCGATTATATGAGTCCGAATCTGGGAATTGGGACTTATATGAAACGGGAGTTACCAGATGTGCCTGTGGTGTATTACATCGCTCCCCAAGAGTGGGCTTGGTCAATCAGCTTGCGTAACACTAAGCGAATTGTTGGTTTTACAGATAAGCTGTTGGCAATCTTCCCACAAGAAGCCCGTTACTTTCGCCAGCAAGGGGCAGAAGTTAGTTGGATAGGGCATCCTTTGGTTGACCGAATGCAAGACGCTCCGAGCCGCCAAGCAGCCCGTGCAAAATTGGGGATTGCGCCAGAACAAATTGCGATCGCACTTCTCCCTGCTTCTCGTCGCCAAGAACTAAAATATCTTTTACCAATTATTTTTCAAGCTGCCCAAACTATTCAAGCTAAATTACCTGAAGTTCATTTCTGGATTCCCCTATCTTTGGAAGTCTATAGAAAACCAATTGAGGAGGCTATTAAGCGTTACGGTTTGCAGGCTACAGTTTTATCAGGCCAACAAAAGGAAGTTTTTGCTGCGGCTGATTTAGCCATCAGCAAATCTGGTACTGTCAACCTAGAACTTGCTCTGTTAAATGTGCCGCAAGTTGTAGTTTACCGCTTAAGTCCCCTAACTGCTTGGATAGCTCGTAAAATCCTCAAAGGTTCTGTAACTTTTGCATCGCCGCCTAACTTAGTAGTGATGAAGCCGATTGTGCCAGAATTTTTACAAGAGGAAGCCACAGCAGAAAATATTATCCAAACAGCGATGGAACTGCTACTCAATCCCAGCCGCAGAAACCAAACTTTGGTAGATTATGAAGAAATGCGGCAAAGTTTAGGAGAAGTTGGCGTGTGCGATCGGGCTGCTCAAGAAATTTTGCATATGGTGGCGGGGATTAGGGATTAGGGATTGGGGACTAGGGACTAGGAAAATTTTGTATATTTAATACTCAATACCCAATCCCCAATCCCTTTAGAGGTGTCATGGCTCATGAGATGAGAAAACAACGAGCGATCGCAGTTGACTTATTCGCTGGTGCGGGCGGTATGACTTTTGGCTTTGAGCAAGCTGGTTTTGATGTACTAGCGGCTGTGGAAATTGACCCCATCCACTGTGCAACACATGAGTTTAACTTCCCCTATTGCTCAGTGTTATGTAAAAGTGTTGTGGATACAACTGGGGAAGAAATTAGAAGTCGTTCTAAAATTGGCGATCGCGAAATTGATGTGGTAATTTGTGGCTCACCATGTCAAGGATTTTCTTTAATTGGTAAACGAGTTGTTGATGATCCACGAAACTCTTTGGTATTTCACTTTCATCGGCTGGTTTTTGAACTAAAACCAAAATTTTTTGTGATGGAAAATGTTCGGGGGATCACAGTTGGTAAACATAAACAAATCCTCCAATCTTTAATTAGCGAGTTTAAAATTCACGGCTATAAAGTGGAAGAAAATTACCAAGTTCTCAATGCTGCAAATTACGGAGTACCACAGTCCCGTGAGAGATTATTTCTCATAGGTGCAAGGGAAGATGTAGAGTTAGCAAAATATCCTCAGCCCATTACTAAACAAGCATTATCAAATAATTTAACTTTTAAAAAAATATCTGATATTCCATTAAGCCCTACAGTATGGGATGCGATTAAAGATTTACCTGAAATACAGAAATATCCTGAGTTACTAATAAGAGATTGGGTTATAGCAGAATACGAAAAGCCTAGTAACTACGCTCGTGTACTTCGCGGATTAAAATTCCTAGACGATGATTATTCTTACAAACGTGAATATGATTTCCGAATACTTTCTTCAAGTTTAAGAACAAAACATTCTGTAGAAACTATTCAACGTTTTCAGGAAACTCAACAAGGCGAGAGAGAAAAAATTAGTCGTTTTTATAAGCTGCATCCGGCTGGTGTTTGCAATACTTTAAGAGCCGGAACAGATAAGTACAGGGGTTCTTTCACATCTCCTAGACCAATTCATCCATTTACACCGCGCTGTATCACTGTCAGAGAAGCAGCGAGATTACATTCTTACCCCGATTGGTTTAGATTTCATGCAACCAAATGGCACGGATTTAGACAAGTAGGTAACTCTGTGCCACCGTTACTAGCAAAGGCTGTGGCGGCGGAAATTATTCGCAGTTTGAATATTTCGCCTTTGAAGCCCAGTTTTCAATACAAGTTGGGAGAGGAGAAGCTACTACAATTGAATATGTCGCAAGCGGCACAATATTATCAGCGTGACTGATAATAAGACACTTTGTAATACGTACAAGGTTGAGCTAAGTCCAGCTACGGAAGAATGTAGTATCTTCCCAAATATCAGCAGTTTGCCTTGCGATCGCTGTTAATTCTTCCTTTTTAAGAGGCACAAAAGCCCGCGCTATCTTAACATTATTCTCTAATTGTGAAACAGTCTCTGCTGCAATTACACAACAATGAACTCCAGGTTGAGACATTGTGTAACCTAAAGCTTGCTCCATACCTGTCAATCCACCCGGTTTAAACAGCCGTCCATAAGCCGGAACTTTCATCGCAATCACACCAACATTTTTTTCTTGAGCAACTGGTAAAACCACCGGGATAAATGGCTGTGGGTGGTGTTCATCGGCGGCATTCACAGGAATCAGTGTACTGTGGAAAGGATAGCGACGCAAGCCTTCAGCAATCACTTGAGGGTCATGATGTCCGGTAATACCTGCGAAACGCACCAATTTTTGTTGTATGGCTTCTTCTAAAGCTTTGATTGCACCAGATGGACTAAAGATGGTGTCGAGTTCTTCAGAAAAAGACACGCGATGCAACTGCCACAAATCGAGATAATCTGTATTGAGACGTTTAAGCGATCGCTCTAATTCTCGCCATGCACCATCGCGATCTCTTTGATCAGTCTTGCTTGCTAGAAACACCTTTGAGCGATGGGGTGGTAGCACTTTACCTAAATAATCTTCACTTGGCCCATAACTAGCCGCCGTATCAAAATAACGAATACCAAGTTCCAACGCCCTTTGAATAATTGCCGCAGCATCATCCTCTTTTCCTTCCCAGGATAGCGGCGTTTGCCCTGCTCCTCCTAACCCGAAGATAGGGAGTTTTACTTCCGTGCGTCCCAGCATCCGTTCTGGCATACTTGCTGGCGTTGTTGCGGTGTTGGTAGGATTTTGCCCAAAAGCATTAGTTGCCACAATACCTCCAGTTACAGCAATGCTGGTTATTAGGAAATTACGCCGCGTTTTTCCTTCTGTCATGATTGGCTCCGGGGGCGAAATTACTTTTATTATAAATTTTAGCTAGGGGGAATTAATGTCAGAAAGCAAAATTACTGATACAGGAACACTACGAAAGCGCTGATCATTGGTTAAAAAAGTAGAGTATTGAGTCAATAGTGCTGTTGCTGCATGGATAGCATCTGTTCCACTCGTCTGGAGATTTTGCTGATTGAGTAAGGCTAGCTTCACGCCTAATCAAATAACAGCAATAATATTTAAAAGATTACGAGTCTGAATGTTTATAAATCGGCATCCTTTCCTGCTAGAAAGTAACTAAATGGGTAGACAAAAATAAAATAATTATACCTTTGGTTGTTGATAGAGGGCTATAAATTGCTTTAGCTTATTATTCGGGTACAACTATTAAATTTGTCTCTGCCAATAGGTAAGGATTCAACTCAATTAAGTGGCTTCCATAGATACTCGTTTGACCGACTAATTATTGCTACAGCCAGATTTCATGATTTTCCTTTGTTAACTGCGAATGAAAAAAAATCTTAACTATACTGATGTGCAAACTCTTAAGTAGTGCTAGCACTTGAGTACTAATTCACCCCAACTTATCTCGTCTGCTTTGCGATAATTCCGCTTTATTTGCTCCGTAATTCTGTTATGACCTCGAAAGATCCTGTTGCCTCACCCGTGAATGGATTGGTTTTATCCGAAGAAGCCTTTTTCTTTGAGCGATCGCTCGATCTGCTGTCGGTCATTGGTCTGGATGGCTACTTTAAGCGGATCAACCCCGCATTTACCCAAACCCTTGGCTACTCAGAAGCAGAATTATTAGCCAGTCCTTTTTTAGACTTCGTGCATCCAGACGACCACTCCGCCACGTTAGCAGAAATGGAGAAGGTGAAAATCGGGATACCAACGCTCAATTTCGAGAATCGTTACCGGACGAAAAATGGTTGCTACCGATGGCTGGGATGGACAGCATCACCGCAGATTTTCTGGGGATTGCTATACTGCGTTGCCCGTGACATGACCCAGCAAAAAGAGACCGAAGCTGCCCTACAACGCGCCAACCAGGAGCTAGAACAGCGCGTTGCCGAACGGACTGCCCAGTTAGAACAGGCAAATGCAGTCTTGGCAGAACGAGAAGCCTTGTATCGAACGCTGACACAACACATCCCCAATGGCGCAGTTCACCTGTTTGATCATGACCTGCGCTTTTTGCTCATTGAAGGTAGTGAAATCAAACAATTGGGATTAGATGGAGCGGCACTGGTGGGGCAAACTATTTGGGAAGTCCTGCCTCCAGAAACCTGTGAGCAAATTGAACCGATCTATCGTGCAGCACTGGTGGGACAAATTTCAGTCCAGGAAGTCCTTTACTCCAATCAGATTTATGAAGTACATACTTTACCTGTCCGCAATGAGCAGGGTGAGATTTTTGCAGGCATGGTACTCACCCAAAACATAACGTATCGCAAGCAGGTTGAAGCAGAGTTACAAGAAAGCAAAGCAATACTACAACGGCAACTAGCTGAGATTGAAAGCATCTACCAGTCTGCCCCAATTGGATTGAATGTTCTCGATACCAACCTACGCTTTGTGCGGATTAACCAGCGATTGGCAGAGATCAATGGATTTTCCATAGAGGAACACATTGGGCGAACAATTCGAGAGTTATTGCCTAACATCGCTGATACTGCCGAAGAGTTGCTGCGCCCTGTCTTAGAAACGGGAGAACCGCTACTGAACGTCGAAATTCGGGGGGAAACTCCGGCACAACCGGGAGTAAAGCGTGTGTGGTTGGAGAGCTTTTTGCCGTTAAAGGATGGCGAGCAGATAATTGGCATCAATACCGTTTGTCAAGAGATCACCCATGTCTACGACGAGCTTCGCTTACGCAAACAGGCAGAAGAAGCCCTGCGGGAGAATGAAGATCGCTTGCGGATAGCGATCGCCTCTGCTCAATTGGGAACCTGGGATTGGAATCTAGTTACAGGAGAATTGAAATGGGATACTGGCTGCAAAGCCATGTTTGGGCTACCACCCGATGCCGAGAGTAGTGGAGAGGTGTTTTTTGAGGGCTTACATCCCGATGATCGCGATCGTCTTCAGGAAATTATTCAAGAGGCGTTTAACCCAGCATCAGGTGGCTCTTATGACACTGAGTATCGAACGATCGGCATTCAGGATAAAGTTGAACGCTGGCTGAGGGCGAAAGGGCAAGCCTACTTTGATGCAAACGGAAAACCGCTCCGCTTCATTGGTACGGTGTTGAATATTACGGAGCAAAAACGAACCGAAGCGCAATTAATTCATGATGTTTTTCACGATTCACTAACTGGACTGCCAAATCGTGCTTTATTTGTCGAAAGATTGGAGCAGGCGCTGGCGCTAACAAAACGTCATTCAGACTACAGATTCGCTGTCCTGTTCCTAGATGTGGATCGCTTTAAAGTTATCAACGATAGCCTTGGTCATATAATTGGGGATCAATTGCTAACGGCACTGGCACGCAGATTAGAAAGGTGTCTCCGTGCAGGAGATACAGTTGCCCGTTTGGGTGGAGATGAGTTCACAATCCTATTAGATGATATCAAAGATTTAAATGATGTAAAAAATGTAGCTAACAGAATAAATGTAGCTTTGACAGGAGCTTTTAATCTTGGTGGAAATGAAGTAATTACTACTGTAAGTATTGGTATCGCTTTAGGCACAAGCACTTATAATCTGTCAGAAGAACTCATCCGTGACGCTGACATTGCAATGTACCGTGCTAAAGCATTAGGAAAAGCACGCTACGAAATATTTGATTTTAGTATGTACACTCAAGCTGCCGAGTTATTACAGTTAGAAATGGATCTACGACGAGCAATTGAACGCCAAGAATTCCAGGTTTACTATCAGCCAATTGTCTTGTTAGAAACTTATCAGATTATTGGCTTTGAGGCTCTTGTGCGCTGGCAACATCCTGAACATGGAATTATCTCTCCAGAAAAGTTTATTCCCTTAGCAGAAGAAACTGGGCTGATTGTGCCGATTGGTTATTGGGTGTTACGCGAAGCTTGTCGTCAGATGCGGGCTTGGCAATTGAAATTTCCTACTAACCCACCCTTAAGCATCAGTGTCAATATTTCTAGTAAACAGTTTTTCCATCCCAATTTGATTGAGAAAATTCGCCAAATTCTGCTCGATTCTGGTTTAGAAGGCAGCAGTTTAAAGTTGGAGATTACTGAAACCGTACTGATGAAAAATTCTGACTCAGCCACTGCTATGCTTTTGGAATTACAACAGATGAATATTCAGTTACATCTAGATGATTTTGGCACAGGTTATTCATCCTTGAGCTACCTGCACCATTTTCCCTTTAGTGCATTGAAGATTGATCGTTCATTTGTTATCAACATTGGTGCTAATGGAGAAAACTTGGAAATTGTTCAGGCGATTATTTCTTTAGCACAAAGTCTTAACATAAATGTGATAGCAGAGGGTATAGAAACAATAGAGCAATTAACTCAACTTAAAATTAAAAAATGCAACAACGCACAAGGATATATTTTCTCTCAGCCACTTGATAGCAAGTCGGTAGATGCATTAATCGCATCTAGCTTGTACTTTCAGCTAAATTAATAGCTGTTAGGTTTGTCAAATTTAACGCTTATTAGAACTTACGCACTGTACAAAGAAATCATCTTGTGTATCAACGTAAAGACGTTGTTTTAGGCTTTTATAAACCCCTTTTGTTGGTTGCGATCGCTTGGTGAATAATAGAAAAATCAAGTTAGAAGCGCTGAAAATCATACCTCTTATTTTGATTTTTATGTCAATGCGTAAGTCCTAGATTATCTTCAGCTTGAATGCCGTGATGCTACCAATCCTAAGTGTTGGGATATCGCATTTCATCATGTCATAACTAATAAATCCGAAAACCTAAGAAAATATCTTCTATCTCAGGGTTCCCATTTACAGGGAAAAACAACATTTTAAAAATCTTTAAAGTTTTATAGTGAAAACATACTTGAATTTATTATAATTGCTGTAAAAACAACAGCTTTAGACTATTTTTCTGCGTCTTTGGGTGAGTCTTAAATATTAGCGTTCCTTTGTGATCACAGAAGTACCATTACTAATACTTACTTTTTGAATAAGAACCTCAGAGCAAGATGATAAAATATCAGTGCTGATTTGATTAGCAATAAATTCAAAATCTTGGTTTGTTAATCCCTGTGCAGTATCGCCGCTTAAGTTAATACAAATAGTTAGAGGTTGAGGATTACTAGAAGAGTCTTCATTATCTACTGCTTCTAGTTCAGCTTCTGCTATGCCTAAGTTAAACTCTTTACTCCAAGCTGGAAACTCTTTTCCAGTTTGTTGCCCGTGAACTTTCACTATTTCAATAGATTCAGCCCCTAAAGCGGTTAACCCTTTGCGAATAAATGGAACTAAAATTTGCTGATTTAGTACTTGGGGAGATTCTAGTATTACCTCCAAGCAAGTATCTTGGAAGGCAACCTGTGCAGTGATCCCTTTGGGGCGTAAGTGGCGGTTCATCAGAGATGCGATCGCCTGGGTATCTCCGTGTTTTGCAAGTTCCAGAATATTCGGCTGTGTCATAATCACTAAAAGAGAAAATCTAAAAAAATAAACTTATATTCTCAGGATTCCCTCTTGACAGCGTTAAGTAACATTATGATGCAAGATATCAGCTAACCTGGGCTAAAATGTCTAGGATAAAGATAGTCATTCACAGACTTTTGCAAAAAATAGATTTTCCCTGTATCAATATCAAAAACTCTTGTTTTTGTGCTTGCCATAACAAGATTAATATTAATCAGTTTAATTACAATTTTTAATATGAAGTTTTATCGAGATCATGCTTGGCCCTCGACGCTCGAAGAAGCCATAGTTATCCAAGAAAAGCTGCGAGATCAAGTAATTACTGAGGATCAATTCCAAGAACCTATCCAGTACGTTGCTGGAGTGGATATGGGTTTTGAAGCTGATGGAACCATTAGCCGTGCAGCTGTCGCAGTACTGAGTTTTCCTGATTTACAAGTAATCGAAACAAGCCTAGCACACCGTCCTACAACCTTTCCTTATGTTCCTGGGTTCCTCTCATTTCGGGAAATTCCAGCTGTTCTCGATGCCCTGGAGAAGATTAAAACAACACCAGATATCATCCTGTGTGATGGTCAAGGAATTGCCCATCCTCGCAGATTAGGTATAGCTAGCCATTTAGGATTACTCATAGATATGCCGACAATTGGTGTAGCCAAGTCCAGGTTGGTAGGTAAGTATGAGGAATTGCCAGAAACAAAAGGCAGCAGACAACCACTTATATATAAAGGTGAAACAGTTGGGGCAGTTCTACGCACACGCGTAGGAGTAAAACCTCTCTACATCTCCAGTGGCCATCGAGTTAGTTTACCGACAGCGATTGACTATGTATTACGCTGCACGCCCAAATATCGGCTGCCAGAAACTACGCGCATCGCTGATAAATTAGCGTCGGCTAAATAAAGCTTGTTGAAATATTTCTAAAATACTTGCTTGTACCGACTCAAGCGTGTTAGGAATCGCACAGAAAGAAGTTGAAGTAGCTAAATACGATTTACGAAGTTAGAACAATGAACGCACTAACTTTACAGTGGCACGATGCAGGTCAAGATAAAACTCAGAGCATTTACGAACAACAGCCAAGCCAAAATCGTGGTACTGTCCGCATTGGCCGTGATCCACTCCGGTGCGATATTGTTTTGAGTCACCCCACTGTCTCTGGTCTGCACGTTGAAATATTTTTTCATTACCAGCAACAGCGCTTTTATATCAGGAATTTGCGATCGCAAAATCCCCCCTTGATCGATGGACGGCAATTAGTGCAAGGTGAAGTGCCTTTAACTGAAGGCGCTAATATCTCTTTGGGACAAATACAACTTAAGGTTACTAAAATTTCCACAGGCAGTATTCCAGTAACAATTTTGCTGCCACCGCATCCATCAGTCCATATCGGATATCACCATCATTCACTAACACCCTCTGCACCACCGCTAGGAGTTTATGGCTTAGAATGCCCCAGATGTCATAAAGTTTCCCCAGGAGAGAATCTACAAATTGGCTGTCGTTGGTGTGGGACATCTTTGGCTGCGGCTGTGAGTGTATTAGTAACACCGAGTAGTTGAAATGAAAGGCAGGGGAAGTTCTAACTCTTAACTAATGACTAATGACAAATGACTTACAAATCCAATTGAGTTGGGAAGAACCAGCGACGGGTGAACGGCGAGAACCAAGGCTGAATATGCCGATCGCTTTTGGTCGAGAATTCGCTCGCTTACCTGCTGAACTCCGAGGAGTGCGCGTTTCTAGGATGCTGCTTAACAGTAACGAAGTTTCTCGCTACCATGCTCTAATTGACTGGGAACAAGATCATCTGGTAGTTATTGACCAAGGCAGCGTTAACGGTGTGTATGTCAATGGCCAACCACAAACGCGCAGTGTTTTGGTTAATGGCGATACGTTGCAAATTGGCCCATATCTAATCACAGTGACCTTTGCTGCTAACGTACCCGCACCAGATACCACCCCTCCTTCAACGATTCACTTCAACGCAAATACCAATCTTCCAGACCCTAGTTTGCCTGTAGCCCAGCCGCTAACGCCCTTGGCAAATAATTTCCCGCCACTAGCGTTTCAGGCGGAAAATGTTGCTGTGCAAGCACTTCATGGTACAGGTCTACCAGTAGATGAATCTGATTATCTAGCGATCGGAGCGGGACTGGGTAGCTTTGTTTGGGCTGATTTGCTGCGAATTAGTGGTGTACGTGCTGACAAAATTGTGGCTTTGGGATTAGAAGGAGAACCTTATGCTCGTTACAAGCGCCTTTGTTTGAATTCGCAAATTCCCTTATATGAAAGACTGCGATCAAATTCTGACTCTTGTCCTGATAATATTTGGGGCTGGCCTAGTTATGCCTTGCGTGAGGCTTGGCACGATTGCACTAAGAGGGAGATGAAGTCAGCATTCAAATATTTATGGCAAGTGTTTGCTGAACCAACATTTGCGGAAACTTATACACCCCGTGCAGGTAACGTCTTTGATTCCATAGACCGTGAGGCGAAGCGCATTGGTTGGAATCAAATTTATCGCTATGGGCGAGTTAGGGTAATTCGTAAAACTGATGATGGCAGGTATTGCGTAGCCTATTCTCGCGCCCCAGGAAATTATGCTTTTTTAGTTACTCGTTATTTACATTTAGCTACTGGGTATCCAGCAATTCAGTTTCTTCCAGATTTGCAAGCTTATAGAGAAAAATATCAAGATTTTAAATCTGTCGTGAATGCTTATGAAGCACACGATCATGTTTATGAGCAAC
Source organism: Nostoc sp. FACHB-888 (assembly GCF_014696655.1). NCBI lineage: Bacteria > Bacillati > Cyanobacteriota > Cyanophyceae > Nostocales > Nostocaceae > Nostoc > Nostoc sp. FACHB-888. Next base: position 75,777 of record NZ_JACJQM010000027.1, read on the forward strand.
TAGAGCGACATGGTGGTACGGTATTGATTCGTGGGCGGGGAATCGTGGCTTCGCGGATTGTGCAGCGCATTTATGAAGCAAGAAAACGAAATCAGAATATTGCAGTTTTGCATTTAATGCGATCGCCTAAACCTCAAGGCAACAAATTTCAAAATACCCAGCGCCTAGTCAAAAATCATTACGAATTTCAACCCTTTAACTGGCCTAAAGCCTGTTGGGGCGGTGAACTCCGGGCAATGTTAGAAAAAGCCACCCCCGATGAACGCAAACGCTTACTAGCAGACTGGGGTGGAACTACCACCGCCGACCGCCACGACTGGCAACAAATTACTGCCCAAGGGATCAGCGAAGGCTGGTATCAAATTACCTTTGGAGAGGTTTTGGATGTAGAACGAGATGCCCAAAACCGGACTATTACCCATATCCGAGAGCAAAACTTTGGGGAAATGAAATTGCTAGCTGATTTTATTGTTGATGCTACTGGACTGGATGCCAAAGTAGATGCTAATCCCCTTCTATCAGATTTGGTGAAACATTACAACCTCCCACTGAACCATCTAGGAAGATTGACTGTAGCAAACAATTTTGAGCTAGTAGAGATGCGTAGTGGCAAAGGTCAAATGTATGCTGCTGGGGCTATTACTTTAGGTGGCCCTTATGCCGCAGTTGATAGTTTCTTGGGCTTGCAATATGCTGCATTAGTTGCCGTTGATGGACTCGCCGCCACCCGTGCGCCTGGAATCCATCGTTTGAATAGTGTAAGTTCCTTTAGGCAGTGGTTGAAATGGGTGTTAAATCAGTCACCTTAGTCTCAGAAGGAAGAAGGCAGGATGAATACAGTATTTATCTTTTCATCTCGCTCATTTTTGCTCAACACCGATTAAGGTTCTACTAACACTGATGTACCAAGTTTAACCATTTCATACAGTTCACGGACATGCTCGTTATACATCCGAACACAACCAGCAGAAACTGCTTTTCCGACGGATGATCTATCAGGAGTGCCATGAAATCCAATGTATTCTCTGCCAACATTCCAAAACGCAATCCAGCGTTCTCCCAAAGGATTATTTTCACCCGGAGGAACTAAAATTCCAGTTTTAGGATTTGTCCAATCGGGGTTTTTCAGCATTTCAATAACTTTGAACTTCCCTATTGGCGTTTCCAACCCCGCTTTACCAACGGCTACTGGGTAACTAGCTTGTAAATTTTCTCCTTTATATACATACAGTTGCCGTGTACTTCTTTTAAGCACTAGACGGATGTGTTGTTTAGAAGCTATTGGAGTAGTTAATTTTCCTCTAGGAGGTGCTGGCTTCTCAATTGTCTTGTGGGAATCTGCACTTTGGCCAACAGTGACGTTAGCGTTATGTTGTGATTGCATCCAGAAATATAATCCAATTGCACCAAAAGCAATACCTAAACCAGTAGAAAGATACAGGCTATTCTTTATTACCTTAATTTTCATAAACTATCTGTCTTGATAATAGGCTTAAGAATAAGGATGGTCTAAATAAATCACGGCTATCAGGTTTACTTAGAACCCAATAGACAAGTTTTAGTTTCTCGTTGCACCTTCCTCTCGACTCTACCTTGCGTTAAACCACTATTTGGATAAATAAAAACATTTAGAATTAAAGAATTAACCAGATGATTTCTGAACTTTTGATTTTTGCCTTTCCAGTTTGCTCCTTGTTATCAATTTTTTCAGAAATCTATCTATTTTTATCCTCGTCTGATTGGGAAGTTTTGAGGTATTACAGGTACTTTTGGAGATGGTCTGGTAGGTCTTCTTATCGTTCTTTTTTGAACACTTTGTCTCTGTGGTGTGTATATTACTGGCCGAACCCGTGGTGTAGATTCTCGTCTAACACTGGCTCTTTCACGTCGTACAGACCGTTTTGCAGATTGTCTTCTACGAAGCGATTGATTTGGTTTAAAAGCTAATTGGTTACTTTTTGATTCTTCTATTGCTCGTCCTGCAACAGGCGGTTCACTAAATGTATTTTTATTTGGTTCTATTGCCCGGCCTGCGACAGGAATCTCTTGCGCCAGTAACCGTTGTGCTGGAAGACAACTTAAACTCACGAAAACAAATACAGCAGTGGTAGAAAGTATAAATTTCATTTTCTTTAATAAACCTTGGTTGTTAACTTACTTCACTTAAATACTGTTCAGAATGCCAAACTAAATTAATTAAATTTATGTCCGGACTATCGATAGTTAGTGTTGAATTCTTTGCATGATAAATTATTACTTCCTTCTAACTTATCTTCACGCCATGTTCCATCTTGCTCAGTCTTATCTTTAAAAACATATACTCCTCTTCCTTGACATCTATTGTTAACAAACGCTCCGATATATTCATTTTGATTTCTCAGTTTCAAACGTCCCAACCCTTGGAACTTATCACTTTGAAACTGACCTAAATAATAGTTAATATTACTTTCTACCGGATATGATAATTTTCCACATCCATTACGCTTATTATTCTTAAACGTTCCATAGTATTGAAAACCATTATTTTTAAAAATCATCAACCCTCTACCATTAGCTTCTTTTGTTTTTGGATTTATCTCTCCGTAGTATTTATAAATGCTAGTTTCCCACGTTGGTTTTCCTGTAGCTGGAGGAGGTGAGGATAGTTGTTGATCGTTATCACAAGGTAATGGTATTGTTGCGGAATCCGGTACAGTGTTTAATTCAGGAGTTGTGGTTGGTGTTATATCTGGTGTTGTTGTGGAATCTGGTGTTGTGGAATCTGGTACAGTGTTTGATTCAGGAATTGTTGGAGATGTTTGTTGCCCTAATATTTTTTGTATCGGAATAAAAGTTAAACTCGTGGAAATAAATAGACAAGAAAAAGAAAGTACGAATTTTATTTTCATAAATAAAATAACCTTTATTTTTAACTGTATTTACACTACCATTACTAATGGTAATAAACTAGGATTTAAAAAAAATTATATTACATAAATCAGCACAACCTCATTAAAATTCAGTATATGTTTTTAACGTATCAAAGCAATTAATTATCAATTCATAAAAGTCTAATATATAAAGGTAAACTTCTCTGAAACGAATTGACAAAATCTACATTTAATGTATTAACAATAAAATCTGATTTATGGTTCTATTGATTTCTATAAGATGATAGCGATGTTTACGACAAACTACGCCTACACCTAACTCATTCTCAATCAATAGGGGTTAATGCGATTACTTGTGTTTTTATTGAGATTAGGGCTTGTTTAATGAACAAGTGCGCTTGTACTGGCATAGAGGGTATCATCACTTAAGCCAATAAACTGAAATAATTAAAAATATTTTGGGCTAAAAAGCTGATATTGAAATAATAGGTGCTGAAGACTCCTTACATAACAAATTTTCACTTCCTTTTAACTTATCTTCATACCACAATCCATGTTGCTCAGTCTTATCTTTAAATACATATACTCCTCTTCCTTGACATCTATTGTTAATAAACCCTCCTATATATTCATTTTGATTTCTCAGTTTCAAACGTCCCATCCCTTGGAATTTATCATCTTTAAACTGACCTAAATAATAGTCTATATTCCTTTCCAACGGATATGATAATCTTCCACATCCATTACGTTGATTATTCTTAAAGTCTCCATAGTATTGAAAACCACTATTTTTAAAAACCATCAACCCTCTACCATTAGCTTCTTTTGTTTTTGGATTTATCTCTCCATAGTATTTATAAGTGCTAGTTTCCCACGTTGGTTTTCCTGTAGCTGGAGGAGGTGAAGATAGTTGTTTATCGTTATCACAAGGTAATGGAGAGAATTCTAAAGAAGTTGATGTTTTTGTAGGTACTGGTATGTTTGATTCAGAAGTTAATGGAGATGTTTGAGGCTGTTCTGTAATTAGTGGTTGGGGATTTGGAGGGTTTTGTTTTTGAGTATTTTCAGTAGAATTAGGTACTGCATACTTGAATGCGAGAAACACAAGTAAAACTACTCCACCTATTACCATCGCTTTCCAATGAGAGGGAAATCTCCAGCTTGCTGGCTTTAGTTTTGGTAATGGTCGAGGATGTGGCAATGAAGTGAGTGCTTGCAATGCTTCTGCTGCTGTTTGGTATCGCTGACTAAAGTTGTAACGTACCATTTTGGTTAAAATATTAGCCAGTTTATTGCTAATATTTGCCTCATGTTGCCAAATTATCTCTCCAGTTGCAGGGTCATCTTGGAAATCTTGAGGTGATTTTCCTGTCAAAGCTTGGATACCAATCACTCCCACTGCATAGATATCACTAGATAGTCTTGGCTTGGAATTAGCTTGTTCATTAGGCATATAACCATTGGAGCCAATAACAATAGTTGAACTAACTTGACCTTGAGTATCCGCACTCAAACCTTTAATTTCTTTAACTGCGCCAAAGTCAATCATCACAATCTTGCCATCATGACTACGACGCATCAGGTTTTGGGGCTTGATATCGCGGTGGATGATATTCTCCTGATGAACGACAATCAAAACTTGTAAAATTTCTTGTAAGAGTTTGACAACCTCAGCTTCACTCCATTGGCTCCCAGGTATTATTTCTGCGCTTAAGTTATACCCATCCACAAATTCTTGCACTAGATAAAACTCGCCGTTTTCCTCAAAATGAGCAAATAGTTTAGGTATTTGGTTGCTAAGGTTACCTAAACGGTATAAAACTTCTGCTTCACTCTCGAATAGTCGTCTAGCAACCAGCATAATTTCCTGTTCGGACGCTTTAGGCTTAAGCTGTTTCACGACACATTTGGGATGACTAGGTAAATCTATATCTTCTGCTATGTATGTGTCGCCAAACGAACCACTTCCTAAAAACTGTAAGATTTTATAGCGGTTACGAAGGACTATGCCTTTCATATTGTATTTTGCAGAGTATTTCGGTTGTACTTTAGATATTTTCTTATCTTAATCTATTAAGTTGTTATTATAGTCCCATCTGAAAGCAATTACCCACTGCTGTAAAGGAAGTGTGTTCATGGGTTTGTTCTTGTAAATCTTTATTAGGATATAGGTAACTACAAATATTCACAGCGCAATTCCTGAAAAGACTATACACAATTAACAAAATTTTTACAAGTTGTGATGAGTTCTGTAACTTCTTTATTTTAGACAACTCATTGATATTAATGAGCTTTAAATAGGGGCCTATTTTACTTTTATCAGAGTAAATTATAATAACAAAAGCTTAGAGGGGTCGAACTTTATACTAATTGCCTCACCATGAGCCGGATCATGGCAATAATGTAGATAAACGTCTCCGATGTTCCGGGTATAACCCATAGTCTGTAAACAATCGCCGATATCCTATCAGCCAGCCAAAAGTGCGCTCTATGACCCAACGTTTTTTGGACAATACAAAGCTTATGAGTTGTTTTGATCGCAGAATCACCTGTTTAACCTTATTAACCTTAGCAGCGATCGCTCATCAATTGGAACTTTAAATGGTGATGTCTAACGACAAGCCGCTGCGCGTCTACGCTCCTCTTCTCTCTTCTTTAGCGCTCTTTGCGTCCTTCTCTACGAGAGGCTTCTCTTTCAGAGATGCTAACGCGGACGTGGTTCGATTCTCATACTAATTGACAAAGTGCCTAGGCGTAGCCCGCCGTAAACATCGCCTAGCCTTTTGTTCCCAGATCAAAATTTGAAGTTCAGAAGCTCAAAGTCCATCCTCAAAAGCTCAAATAACGATACCTTACCGTAAGACCACTCCTTTTAAATAGTTTTTATGAAACAAATAGTATTTTTACCCCAAAGAGAGGAGATTTCCAAATGCAGACAAAGTAGAATCTAAAATAAAGTATATATACAAACTGTTTATGCAATGGGCTAATTTTCTAGCCAAAGAAGCTGCTACTCATGGCTTATCCCTAAAGCAAACAGCAGCGTTTCTAAAGTATTTTAAGACTGAAAATTTAGGTAAAAGTGAAGATAAACTTGCTAGCGAATTAAACGTTGATATTGCTGCTTTCAGAAAATGGATGGGTGAAGTATATAATAAGTTCGCCCAGAATTATCCTGAGTTAGCGATTTCCAACAGCCGGGACAAACTAGAAAACTTACAAGCTTACCTGACGGCAAAATATAATAGCGAATTTGATGCTCTCAAACCATTGGCAGCGATGAAATTATTAAAAACGCTGGTGGTTCGGGAAAGACTGCAACAAGAACCTTTGGTTGCGAGAAGAATTTGTAAATTTTTAGGATATTTGCCTTTAGCGTTAGAGTTAGTAGGGCGATATCTGGATAAAATGCCAGATTTGTCTCTGGAAACACTACTGAAAAGGCTAGAGCAAAAGCGAATAGAACATGAAGCAGAGGTCAATGATAATTCATTGATGACTTATGAATACGGTGTAGCTGAAGCTTTTGAGTTGAGTTGGGAACAGTTGGATGAAAATGCACAAAGCTTTGGCTGTTTGCTAAGTTTGTGTGCTATAGCTGACATTCCCTTATCTGTTGAGGTGATAGAAGATGACACAAAACAAGAACTCAATCAGAAAGCCATAGCCGATTTACTAGAATTGCATTTGCTACAACAGAAAAGTAAAGGAATTTATCGTCTAAATCCACTTATTCGTCAAATTTTCCAAATTAAGTTGGATAAGTCAAGCGAAGCGGATGAAGCAAAAACTAAATTTGCAACGATGATGTTAGAGGTAGCAAAACTAATTCCGCAACAGCCTAACTCTGAAGATATTCTTAACCTTACTTCACATATCCCGCACATTACAGAAGTTGGAACCCACCTATCTCAATATCTCAGTGATGAAAATCTAATTACTCTGTTTACCAAATTAGCTTGGTTTTATCAAGGTCAAGAACTTTATCAGCAAGCAGAATCTTGGTTGCAACAGTGTGTAAAACTGGCTCAAAATCGTCTTGGTTTAGAACATACTGATGTCGCTGCTAGTTTGAACCATTTAGCAGGACTTTACAAATCTACAAGACGTTATAGCGAAGCTGAACCCTTATATCAGCAAGCTTTAGAACTCAGAAAACGCCTACTGGGAGACAATCATCTTGATGTTGCCACTAGCCTAAACAATTTAGCATTACTCTATGAATCGGCAGGACGTTACAAGGAAGCCGAACCCTTACTTGAGCAAGCTTTAGAACTGAAAAAACGCCTGCTGGGAGAAGAACATCCCGATGTAGCCACTAGCGTCAGTTATTTAGCATTACTTTACGAATCTACAGGACGCTATAGCGAAGCCGAACTTTTGTATCAGCAAGCTTTAAAACTGTGGAAACGCCTAGTGGGAGAAGAACATCCCCATTTCGCCACTAATCTAAACAATTTAGCAGCATTGTACTGTTATACAGGACGCTACAGCGAAGCCGAACCCTTGCTTGAGAAAGCTTTAAAACTGAGAAAACGCCTGCTGGGAGACAACCATCTTGATGTCGCCACTAGCCTGAACAATTTAGCACAACTCTATGAATCTACAGGACGCTACAGCAAAGCCGAACCCTTGTATCAGCAAGGTTTGGAACTAAGCAAACGCTTGCTAGGAGACAACCATCCTGATGTTGCCATTAGCATGAACAATCTAGCAGCGCTCTACCGTCATACAAGGCGCTACAAGAAAGCCAAACCCTTATTTGAGAAAGCTTTGAAAATTTGTGAACGGACTTTAGGTGTCAGTCATCCTACTACTATGACGATTCGGGCAAATTATGCAAGCTTTTTAAGAGAATCATATCACTAGCGTAGACGCAAAGCGGCTTGTCGTTAGACATCGCTGGGCATAATTCATAATTCATAATTCATAATTCGTAATTAGTTAAAAGAATATCCCCCTCTTCACCAGCGAAGAAGGGGTTAAATTTTACTTACATCCTAAAGACTGGCGAGTATCTACACCAGTTTTAGAATTAACACCACTTGCATTAACACAAAGTTTTTTCACTTGCGTCCCATCTAAAATTGCATTCGTAAAATCAGCACCTGTGACATTTACATCATCAAAAATAGAACGCAGCATCATGGCATCAATAAACACAGCATCAGTTAAATCAGCATCCTTAAACTTTGTTAGATAGGCTATGCCTTCACTAAAATCAGTACCATGCAGATTTACTCCCTCCAGGAGACTACCGTTAAACACGACACCACGTAAGTCAGCATTGCTAAAATTAGCATTCTCTAATTTGAGATTGGTAAACTCAGTACCAACTAAGCTTTGACCAGAGTAATCCTTGCCCTTGAGTTCATCATTACCCACAGAACGGGTAATACTAGAAGAACTTGCAGCTTGCGCCGATAGGGGAAACCAAAAAAGAAGCATAGCTAAAACAAAGCTAGCTATTATTCGCCAATATTTCATAATGTCTTCTTAATAAATCTCAACAATTGCACCATTAACTATTAAACCTCACAGAAGGGGACAAGGGGAAAAGGAGGGGGATGAGGGAGCAGGGGAGCCAAGGGAGACAAGGGGACAAGAGGTGAGAAATTGAAACAAGTCTTTCCCCTTGTCCCCAAGTTCTCTTACCCATGCCCAATGCCCCATTCCCAAATTCAATACACAAGACTGTAAAACCAGAAAGCATCTCGTAGGATTATAGATGTTGAGGTGCGATGCCTAACGGCAAGTTGCTCCGCATCTACGCAAAATTACCTGTGGCTAATCAAGAAGACAACGCCCAATCTCTGGCGCAAACCCCTTTATATCAAGTGGGTGTAGAACTTAAAGCACGCTTTACCAGCTTTGGCGGTTGGCAAATGCCTGTGCAATTTAGTGGCATTAGCCGTGAACACGAAGCTGTAAGAAATACAGCCGGAATGTTCGATATTTCCCACATGGGCAAATTTACCCTCCAAGGTAAAAACCTTATTTCCCAACTCCAGTCTCTAGTACCTTCAGACTTGAGTCGATTGCAAGCCGGTCAAGCACAATACACCGTCTTGTTAAATCTCCAAGCGGGAATTATTGACGATATCATTGTTTATTACCAAGGTGAAGATGCCACTGGGACACAGAAGGCATTCATCATCGTCAATGCGGCAACCTCCAGTAAAGATAAAGCATGGCTATTGCAACATCTTGACCTGGATAAAGTGCAATTCCAAGACCTTTCACCAGAAAAAGCCTTAATTGCTGTGCAAGGGCCAAAAGCGATTAAATATCTCCAGCCATTAGTGCAAGAAGACTTACAACCAATCAAAGCCTTCGGACATTTAGAAGCAACCCTACTAGGGAAACCTGCCTTCCTGGCCCGCACAGGCTACACCGGAGAAGATGGCTTTGAGGTGATGGTAGACCCAGATGTGGGGGTAGAATTGTGGCGAAGTCTCCATAAAGCTGGTGTTATCCCCTGTGGACTCGGTGCGAGAGATACTCTGCGCCTAGAAGCGGCTATGGCACTTTACGGACAAGATATCGATGATATCACTACACCCTTAGAAGCAGGTTTGGGGTGGCTAGTTCATTTAGATACCAAAGGCGATTTTATTGGTCGGGAAATTTTAGCACAGCAAAAAGCCGTTGGAGTGCAGCGTCGATTGGTAGGTTTGCAAACCCAAGGACGTAATATTGCTCGTCACGGCTATCAAGTGTTATCAGCAGGTAAAGTTGTGGGAGAAGTTTCCAGTGGCACTCTTTCGCCTACACTTGGTTATCCCATTGCCTTAGCTTACGTTCCTACTCAACTAGCATCCGTTGGTCAGCAGCTAGAAATCGAAATTCGCGGCAAAGCCTACCCAGCAGTTGTAGTTAAACGTCCCTTTTATCGGTCAAAAAATCGTGTCGCCAATTGATAAGCGTTAGGGTTTTTGAGGAATAATGTGTTGTGAGTTAGTCAATCTCCAGTAAGGTTCATTACCAGATATGGCTTGGATGACTGTTGGGGCAATTATTTTTTTGATAAGGGAGAGGAAGTGATATGTCTTTTGAATATCCTCAAGATTTCAGATACTTGGATTCTCATGAGTACGTGCGGCTAGATGGCGAAATTGCCACCATTGGCATTACTGAGTTTGCCGTACATGAATTGGGCGATATCGTCTTTTTGGAACTGCCAGAAATTGGCGACGCTCTTACTAGGGGAGAAAACTTTGGCACAATTGAATCAGTGAAAGCCGTTGAAGAACTGAATTCACCAGTAACAGGAACAGTTGTAGAACGTAATGAAGCCTTAATTAATTCTCCTGAAGAAGTTTCAGAAGACCCCTACGGGGAAGGGTGGTTTTTAAAAGTACGCGTCAATGACCCTGGTGAAGTTGAAGATGCCTTGACAGCAGATGAGTATCGGGCGCAAGTAGAAGGAGAGTAGGGAGTAGGGAGTAGGAGAGAGGAGGATGAGGAGGAAAAGCTAAAATTTTCTCCCTTGTCTCCCTCATCTCCGATTCCCCTTATCTCCACCCGAAGATAAGTTATGAAATTTAGATGAACTGAAAAATTACACCTACTTCTCATGAGTATTTATTGCAAAATATGAAATAGTACTATCTGGAGAGTAATTTGTGGTATTGAACGCCCCTATTCTCAAGTCTCATGAGCAGCAAGTGCTGGACGAAAAAAGTCAAAAGTTAAGTAGTTTTGCGCCAAGGCACATTGGTCCTAACTCTGATGATATCCAGCAAATGCTTAAGGTTTTGGGGTTTCCCAGCCTGGATGCTCTAATCGACCAAACAGTTCCACAGGCAATTCGGCTGAAGCAACCGCTAAAGTTACCAGAAGCAGAAAGTGAGTATGCAGCACTGACATCCTTAAAAAAAGTTGCTGCCAAAAATCAGGTTTTTCGCTCATACATTGGTATGGGATATTACAACAGTATTACCCCACCTGTGATTGGGCGCAATATCCTAGAAAACCCCGGTTGGTATACTGCCTACACTCCTTATCAGCCAGAAATTGCCCAAGGGCGACTGGAAGCGCTGCTAAATTTCCAAACCTTGATTATCGACTTAACAGGTTTGGAAATCGCCAATGCTTCGTTACTTGATGAAGCCACAGCCGCAGCCGAAGCGATGAGCCTAAGCTATGGTGTTTGTAAAAACCAGGCAAATGCCTATTTCGTCTCTGGTGATTGTCATCCCCAAACTATCGACGTGTTACAAACACGTGCTAAACCATTAGGGATTAAGATCATTGTCGGCGATCATCAAACATTTGATTTTGCTCAACCAATTTTTGGGGCTGTTCTGCAATACCCCGCTAGTGATGGCACCATTTACGACTACCGCGCTTTTATAGAAAAAGCCCATGCTAAGGGTGCATTGGTAACGGTAGCAGCAGATCCTTTAAGTTTAACTTTGCTCACCCCTCCTGGAGAATTTGGCGCTGATATTGCTGTCGGTAGTACCCAGCGCTTTGGTATTCCGTTGGGGTTTGGGGGGCCTCATGCGGCATACTTTGCTACGAAGGAAGAGTATAAACGGCTGGTTCCAGGGCGAATTGTGGGAGTATCAAAAGATGCTCAAGGTAAGCCTGCATTGCGTCTGGCGTTGCAAACCCGTGAACAGCACATCCGCCGCGAAAAAGCTACTAGTAATATTTGTACTGCACAGGTGCTACTGGCAGTGATGGCGAGTATGTACGCGGTATATCATGGTCCTGCTGGACTGAAGCAAATTGCTGAAAACATCCACTCCTTGACGGTGTTGCTGGCACAAGGACTGAAACGTTTGGGTTACAGTGTTGTTTCCGAATCTTTCTTTGATACGCTGCGAGTAGAAGTGGGAACACATAATTTAGAAGATATTCTGGCAAATAGCGAACAACTTCAAATTAACTTGCGGATTTTTGATGCAACTGCTGTAGGTATATCGCTGGATGAAACAACTACAGTTGATGATGTGCTTCACATCTTAGCAATCTTCGCAGGCGAAAATGAACTACCCTTCAGCTTAGAAGAATGGTTTTCTCCGCTTCTCTCTATTTCCCCCTCCCCCCATCTTCCCCTCCCCCGTACCAGCACCTATCTTACCCATCCCGTTTTTAACCGCTATCATTCAGAAACTGAGTTATTGCGCTATCTGCACAAACTAGAAAGCAAGGACTTGTCGCTAACAACATCGATGATTCCTTTGGGTTCTTGCACAATGAAGTTGAATGCGACTGCTGAAATGATTCCGGTAACTTGGGAGGAATTTGGCAAAATTCATCCATTTGCCCCTGCGTCGCAAACTCAGGGTTATCAAATGCTATTTAAGCAACTTGAGAAATGGTTAGCTGAAATTACCGGGTTTGCTGGTATTTCTCTGCAACCAAATGCTGGTTCTCAGGGTGAATACGCTGGACTTTTAGTAATTCGTCAATATCACGAAAATCGGGGTGAAGCACACCGCAACGTCTGTTTAATTCCTACTTCGGCACACGGGACAAATCCGGCGAGTGCTGTGATGTGCGGGATGAAGGTAGTAGCAGTTGCCTGTGACTCACAAGGTAATATTGACGTTGATGACTTGAAGGCTAAGGCAGAAAAACATAGCAATCAATTAGCCGCCTTAATGGTGACATATCCCTCAACTCATGGTGTTTTTGAGGAGCCAATTCAGGAAATCTGCGCTATTGTCCATAGTCATGGTGGCCAAGTTTACATGGATGGGGCAAATATGAACGCCCAAGTAGGGATTTGCCGTCCTGGAGATATTGGCGCGGATGTTTGCCATTTAAACTTGCATAAAACCTTCTGTATTCCTCATGGCGGCGGTGGCCCTGGTATGGGGCCTATTGGGGTAGCCTCTCATCTCGTGCCTTTTCTCCCCGGACATCCTGTGGTAGGAACTGGTGATTGGGAACTGGGGACTAGGAAAGAAGAAATTCCCAATCCCCAATCCCCAGTACCCAGTACCCAGCATATTGGTGCTGTTGCTGCTGCACCTTGGGGTAGTGCGAGTATCTTGGTGATTTCTTGGATGTATATCGCCATGATGGGTGCAGATGGTTTGACCAAAGCAACTAAGGTAGCGATTCTCAATGCTAACTACATTGCTAAGAGACTGGAATCGTACTATCCGGTTTTGTATCAGGGGAAAAATGGTCTAGTTGCCCATGAATGTATTTTAGATTTACGATCGCTGAAAAAATCAGCTGCGATCGAAATTGATGATGTTGCCAAGCGTCTCATAGACTACGGTTTCCATGCACCGACTGTCTCCTGGCCTGTAGGGGGTACAATCATGGTGGAACCTACAGAAAGTGAATCTAAACAAGAGTTGGATCGTTTCTGCGATGCGTTGATTTCTATTCGCCAAGAAATTGCTGAAATAGAATCAGGCAAGGTGGATACCCAAGATAATGTTTTGAAGAACGCACCCCACACTGCCGAAAGTCTTATCACTGGAGAATGGCAGCATTCTTATTCTCGTGAACAAGCTGCCTACCCTGCGCCTTGGACTCGTGAATATAAATTCTGGCCGGCTGTCGGTCGCATTGATGCAGCTTTTGGCGACAGGAATTTTGTTTGTTCTTGTCTGCCAATGGATGCTTATTAAAATCAAGTGAAGAGTTAGAGATTATATCATGTCCACTTGATTACTTAATTAACCCCCAACAACCCCATCCCGACGTAGCTTTGTCAGTGTGGGGTTTTTGACTAAAAGTAGTAACAGTGGTCACATTAACACTAAGGATAGTACTTGACAAGACGGTAACACCCACGATCGCAAGTAGTTACACAGATACATATATTTTATCTATACCATGAGCTTGAGCGATCGCTAGAGAATATGCAAGTGTGCGTCCATAAAAAGGATAAGGTTTAAAAGTTACGTACATTTGCAAAAAGTCGAAAGCTTTGCCTTAAATCTGGTAAAGTGCATCAGCCTCAGCATTGCGTTTTGTAGATGCCTACGTGTATCATTAAACTACTATAGGACTAATATTTGATTTCTGAAAAAGCTCCGTACATTTGAAGAGTGGTAAAATCAAAGGTAGTGTGTCGGATAAACCACTCAAACATCCACTTCA
>NZ_JACJQM010000270.1:0-4708 GCF_014696655.1 Nostoc sp. FACHB-888
ATTTTCTTAATTATCCTAATTTTTTGCGTTGTCATTAACTGAAATTAATTCATACTTCAAATTGAAGTGCGGAATGTGGGTTAAATGTTGTGGTGGGTTATCAAAAAACTGTTTGAGATGCCATCTCCGAACTTGATAACGTTTAGAAGAATGGCGGCTAGTTTTCAACCAACCACGGCGCACCCAACCAGAAACGGTGGTGGAATGCACACACAGAACACGGGCGATTTCAGCACTACTATAGTTATCGAGAAAGGGGCTTGTAGAATAACCTAAAGCCCAAAGCTTAGTAGCGATAGCAATTGGAGTGCGAAAGTATCCATGTCTTTTTAAGATTGAGGCTATTTGTTTTGGGGTATAAAGTTCAGCCTTAGCTTCAATGATTGCTAGTTCTTCATCAGTCCATTTTGTATGCATCTGATTAGCTCCCCTATTTATGCAGATTTAGTAGAATGTTCTTTGACAATTTGAGCGCTGATTGATTCAAAGTCCACTTGAAAGATGTTCATATCTACGGACATTTGCCCAGTGTTGTAGCGGTCTACTATGCGCTGCTTGATTGCAGATTCATCAAGTCCATCAGGGATATCGATGTGAGCCTCACTTGTGATTTTTTCAACAACTGTAACGATGACTTTCATGGGTAATTCCTATTTGATTAATTGAGGATTCAGAAGTAAAAATATTCTGAATCCTGACTGCTGATTTACACTGCCCCAGTCTTTACTGCTTGCACTTGTTGCATCCATACGCTGATTGCTATTAACTCATCTGCACCGCTAGCAACAGCATCAACAACAAGATTTTGATACGAAGACTCAACATGATTGGGATGGTCACACTTGCCTGCTGCCCAAGCCAAACACATGGTTTTGATTAGTTCATTAATCTGGTTAATATCAAGTAGACTTGGGCGATCAACATCCTGAAATTGCAACCACTCTCTGACCAAATCAAGCGGATAATCAAGCAAGGTGCGAATATTTTTAACTCGTAAATCCTGTGGGTGTACTGGTTGAGGGACTACGCTAAGTTTTGGTGGAGTCAGTGGTGGTTCTGGAATGGAGCTTGAAGTTGCACCCAATAAAGATTGGATGTCACGAATGATAGTTGCCCAATTTAAATCTCTACTCCATTCTCTGTAAATCTTGGTTTTACTTGCAGCATCGTAAAGATTACAGAAAACTGTGTTTTCGTTGCCAGCATTAGCGACAATAATCAGTGGTTTGGAGAAATCTTGGATTAATGAGGCAGCTAAAAGGAAGCTTTTGGCGAAATTGGTTTCAACACCAGTTCTTATGACGTAAAGTTCATCGGCACTGATAACAATATCCAGCTTCAGATTGTCTTTGCCTTTAAACTCTTTAGTCGTTAGGCGGAGTTCAGACAAATATCCAGTTAATGCTCTTTGGGTAACAGGGATTTTCTTGTCTTGGTTGATATTGAACTTGTACCAAACGTAAGATTCTCCGTCTACTTCTCCCTGATTTACAAATAAATAGATGGGTTCGGGAGGGTTGCATAAACCTAGTTTGATTTCAGTAACCATATTTTGTTGACCTGTGCAATAATTAGTGGTTTGTAGCGTAAACTTTCAGCGCTTTACGATTGCTTGAAGAAAAGCTGATATTCAAGCAATCGCTTTTCTACTAAACAGAAGGCTGTTAATTGGAGGGGAAAAGGGGAAAGGGGAAGGGGGAAAGGATAGAGAAGGAAAAGCTTTTCTCAATACAGTACAGAGCAAACATTTTTAAATATGAAGCTTCCCTTTTCCCTTAACCCTTTCCGTTTCCCCCTCTTATTTTTGGTCTAATTCCCATTGCAAATAAGTGAGCGCAGTGCTAGCATCCGCAATGTTTAAATCAGGTTGATATCCCTCGTTCAGTAGTTGTCTGTAGTCTGGGTGCGTAGCGATAAGGGATATCAGGGTTTGGGCTTGTTCAAGTAATTGGTGGAGGCTGGGGCTAGACATTTCAATGCCCAATCGTGAGCATAAATCCTCCGCTTTCACTCCCATGATTCCTGGCTCAATCTCGGTTTCTAATTCTTCAAGCAGAGATTGAAAATTAGGATGTTCATCGTTGATTTCAATCTCAAATAAATCTGCACTCTTTGTAACGACAGTTGCCCAATCGGGTAAAGTTTGTGGAATGGTCTTTGCGTAAAGTTTCATGATTTTATCCTCTGGGATTAATAACCTAAAAATCCTCGGCAATCTCCAACAAAAAGCCGCGTCCAGTGTTCTGTACTTGCACCACTTCCTTATCCAGATCCAGCAGTGTTTGAATGACTGAATCTGAGAATTGGAATTGCAAACGGTGCAGAGGAACACAACCACCAAAAGAATTCAAAATGCAAAATTAAAAATGCAAAATTAATTTCTTCTTCAATTTTGAATTTTGAATTAATAATTTTGAATTTGAGCAAAGCGAATGATTAGCTCTACGGTCAAAGTTGTCTGTAGAATTAGCCATTGTTTGTACCTTGAGTTAATGCGGTTAACTTTCGGTTGAGAATATTTATCTGCTGTTGGTAAACGTCAATTTCAGCAGTGATTTGACGGAATAGTTCTTCTGGAGAGAGCAGTTTAATTTGATCTTCCTGAAAGTGGAACAATTCATCAGAGTTTTTATTAGACATCAGAGCATAACGCCAACCAACACCGAATTGTTCAGCCAATTCTGTACCAGAGGGATAGTAGTAAAGTCCTAAAATCGTGCCTTGTTCTGTGCGCTGCTCCAAAGCAAAGCGAGGGTAGTCCCAGTGTTTAGGGATTGATATTGTGGGTTGCATATTAATTGGTGAATGAAGGGACAATGAAGCGGAGGAGCGGAGGAGCAAAGGAGCAGAGGAGAGATTTGTACAGATTCTTTCCCCTCTGCACCCCTGCCCCTCTGCCCCCCTGCCTGCTTACGCTGTAACTAACTCCGCTCTCTCCAACAGTCGTTGCAATTTATCGCCAGTTAGCTGTTTTAACGGTTGCTCTAAAAAATATTCATCAAAAATGGATTTGCCATCAGTAAACACGCCCACCATCGACAGCGATTGAACTGCTGACATTACAGAATCACAGGGTATGCGCTGGGTTTCGTCTGCTGCGCGTGTGAACCACCAGCCAGCGTCAATCGGCCCTACTTCGCCCAGTTTTACGTCGTTGTGGTAAATGCCGTCGTCGAGGATTTCGTAACCGTATTTCTCGCATTCGTTGAAAATCTGCGCCATGATTTCGTTGCCAGTGATAGAAGAGGACAAGGAGCAGGGCGCGGGGTGCATGGGAGAGAATCTTTCTCCTTTGCCCCCAGCTAAGAGTCCCCCTGCTTCTTCTTGCACAGCTAATGAGCCATCTTTGTAGTGAGTGCAGATGAAGCGATGACAACGCATTGGAGTGTTGGCACGAAATACTTCTTTACCGTTAACTATGACTACCCAGCGTTGCGTTAAGTGGTTGTCGTCATGGCTGATGCTGGCTATCAGTTTGTCATCAGCGTAATATTCATGATGGTCAAAAGAGATTTCGACTATTGTAAAGGGTTCGGGAGCTACAACTTGGGCTTGGTCAGCGATGTAGTTGTCGAGTTCGGTTTGGGCGAGGGCTTGGTTGTCGGGGGCAGTGGGGGCGACTTTCTGAATCTTGCTTGCCTGATAGTTAACAATGGCGGAAATCCAGGCATCCTTACAGCGTTTGTCGCTTACTTCGACTGTGCAGCCGATTTCGCTGTAGATTTGCTTGAGTCGGGCAATGGATTTCAGTTGCAGCTGTTGATAAGTGTAGATAGCGTGAGTCATAATTAAGATTCCTGTACGGATGTATGGGTTTTTCAAAAGGCGATCGCACGAAGTTTTCCAGGCTGTAAGCGGTCGCCTTTTGTTTGTCTCTATGATTATCATATTAGTCGCTACGACTAATGGTGTCAAGCTATCGACTAACATATATCTCACAGCAATTTATGCTATAGTCGCAGCTACTAAGGGGCAAACACAAGGAGGTGTAAGGTTAAAGATGCCGATATTTATAAAAGAATCAATGCCGATTAAGTGGCGCTTGGCTGTATTGATGGCTGATAGAGAAATTGATTATAAAGAGCTTGCCGAGATGACAGGTATGCATCCTGTGACTATCAGCAAGCACAAAAATATTCGTGTGATGCCAGAGAGGTTAGAAAGAGAGACATTGGAGAAATACTGCAAAGCTCTTAACTGCCAACCTGGTGATTTGTTAACTTATGTGCCGGATGAACCGAAAGGGCAAACATCGTAGTGTATCGCTTTTGACAAACATCTGCTAGCTGATAAGTCAAAAGTATTTTTCCTCTGAAGCTGTATCTCTCTTATGAAAGCTCGATTTTTAGAATTGATTTGCGATCGACTCTAAGCAATGGCACTGAACCAAAAGAGGTGGAAAAATGAATAAACCACCCCGTAAGCGCAACAAAGCCACCTCTGCTGCTTCTGATGATTCAAAAACACCCCCTGACTCTGTAAATGAGGATATTTCCCTTCAAGAAGACCCAGCCTCAGCAACAATTACCGTTACTGCTGTTGAAATTCCTGAATTAACCGAGCAGGAGGAGAGCGATCGCCTGTACCTAGAGAGGAAAGTGGAGAGGGCATTTTTTGAGGCAGGCAAGGCATTGGCCCAGTTGCGCGATCGCAGGTTATACAGATCCACTCATCGCACATTTGAGGAGTATTGTCGTGATAGATTTGG
>NZ_JACJQM010000271.1:0-4654 GCF_014696655.1 Nostoc sp. FACHB-888
AGCCGGGGATTAAAAAGATTAGCCAAAGATTTGGATGTGCCTGTACTGGCTTTGTCCCAACTCAACCGCGAAGTTGAACACCGTAACGATAAACGCCCTGTACTAAGTGATTTAAAAGACAGTGGTGCTGTTGAGCAAGACAGTGATGTTGTGATCATGCTTTACCGTGAAGAAATGTACAACCCCGATACCCCAGATCGTGGCATTGCTGAGTTAGTCGTTCGCAAGCAACGCAATGGCCCAACTGGTACAGTCAAGCTTTTATTTGACCATCAGTTTACCAGATTCAAGAATTTATCTCGTGGTCGTAGTTTTTAAGGAGCTACTAAAGGATAAACATTGTCTTTTATGCAAGACAGGGAACTGAAAATGATTGAAACTTACCAACAACTTTTACAACAATGGGCGGCTCTTGCCCCTGATGAATGCTCTACTACTCACCGGGATTACAGGTTTAAGGTAAAAGTGCTACCCGAAGTCGAAAAGTGTTCTTTCGATAACCCCTGGCGTTCGGTTACTTCCGAAAACCTTACTTGGCGACTTCATGTAGCTGAAGATGTAATTCTCAGACAGTTGAATTTTGTTCTTCTAACAGTTCTACATCGTTGTTCTGACCGTCAGTCCAATATTCATTTCACTTTCATAGAGCTTGGAACTATCGCCACAATCTGCAACGGGCTGAAGTCGCAAATACATCCACATCCAGCACTTGCAGCGTTGGATGCATACATTCAATTGCTGGAGTTTTAAAACAGATGAAAGCACTTTCAGTTCGTCAGCCTTGGGCATGGGCAATTATTTATGCTCTCAAAAATGTTGAAAACCGTGGCTGGCCTATTCATTATCGCGGCGACATTCTGATTCACGCAGCCAAAACCTGCACCAAAAAAGAGTACCAGTCAGCGAGAGAATTTTGCCAAAGCATGGGGGTAGTAATCCCAGAATTAATCTCTTTACGTCGCGGTCAAGTTATCGGTATTGTCACAATAGTTGACTGCCAATTTTCACAAGTTGCTTCTGGCTGGGGAATGCCTGGGCAATATCACTGGAAACTGGAGAATCCACGCGAGATTACACCGATTCCTTACATTGGGCAGTTGGGAATATTTGAAGTACCCGATGATTTGGTGATGGAGGTGGCTGCATGACTAAATCAGTAATATTTGAGTTATCTGCAATACCCGAAAAATTCTTAGAGGACGACCTTGAAGCCCCACAAATTCATAGTCAAGAATGCCTCTATCCGTATCTCGAAAAGAAAAAATTACTTCACGAAACTGAAGTACATCAAACACCTTCTGGTTCTACTGCACCAGTAGAGGTTACGTTATCTGCGACACCCGAAAAATTCTTAGAGGACGACCTTAAAAGCATACAACTTCATAGCCAAGGATGCCTATACCCGTACCTCGAAAAGAAAAAGCTACTTGATGGTTCAATAGCCTTTTACCCACGAGTTATAGGCCAACGTGACCCAGACAACCCGATTCAGTGGCGATGGGGTTTTAACTGGGAAGAACGAGTTGATGGATTATGGAAAGGACGAAGTATCGGCTCAATTCCCCCTGGCGCTGTCCACATGATTCGTCTAATGCAACAACAGGGGGCAACTAAGGAAGATATTATCGCTTTTATCAAGAGAGCGAAATCCAAAAAGCCATCACCAAAATTAGATGTCTGCAAAAATTTTGATAACACAGATAAAAAACCAATACTCCCAGATGATGCCCCGATCGCCGTAGTACTTTTCGCTGGTGGCGGCGGGATTGAAGCGGGGATGCTTGAAGCTGGTATTCGCCCGGTCATTGCAGTGGAGTTCGACCCGACTAAACCAGAACTGAGTAAGGCGATAGCCAAAACCCATCACCAAAACTTTAGCGAATACGGGTGTAGAGTCGTCCAACTAACAGTGCAAGAAGTAGCACAGTCAGGATTCATAGGTTTTCCCCGCCGCCCCGATTACCTCCATGCCTCCCCAGTATGCGCCAACTTCAGCCAAGCCCACACAGCCAAAGCAGGTAAGGGCGGGGAAACTACCGATGATCTGACGGCTGCATTAGCTGTGGCAGAGGCTATCCGACAGTTACAGCCACGGGTGTTTACCCTCGAAAATGTTCCACGCTATCAAAACAGTCAGAGTTTCAGTATTATTCTGTCAGCTTTGGAAAAAGAGGGGTACTCGGTCGATTACAGCGTGGTCAACATGGGCAAATTCGGACTACCCCAAGCGCGGCGGCGGTTAGTTCTGATTGCAAGTAGGGGTTGTCATGTTGCCCTACCTATGGGAGCTACACCTTGTGGATGGTACGAGGCGATCGCGCATCTCATCCCCACCATGACTGATTCACATCTGCTACCTAAACAGCAACAAGCTTTGGAGAAATTTTTAGCCGGGAATGCGCCAACACCACTGCTAATAGAAAGAGTGGGGGGGCGTACACAGTCTAAATATAAACCTGGACATTTACCTTGCAACACTATCTTGCGATCGCATTTCACAGATCACAAAGGTTGCAACCGTAGTAAGTTCGCTGATATCTGGTTGCCTGATGGTACTGTCAAGTCTTTGTCTATTGAGGGAGCGGCGAAGTTACAGGGTTTTCCTGATTGGTATGAGTTTCCCAACGAGACTGCTACTGCTGGGTCAATTATCGGCTATTCCGTGCCTCCCAGTTTTGCAAGCCAATTATTCATGTCGGCACAAAGTATTTTGAAAGGAGCAAAAGTATGACTAACCGATGGACTAAACTTAGAACAGTGCTGGTACATTTCTCCACCGTGGGGTCAACAAATCCCGCCTCTACTGGTCAGTCTGTTAGAGCGAGTCTATGTTAAATCTGCCAAAGCTTTCGGTTATTGCATTGGCGTGGAGCATTCGTGAGAGATTAAGGTCGGATACTATTTGTTAATAAGCAATAGTAATTGAAATATGCGAAAATCAGGGTCAGAAACACAATTTTTTAGGAAGCGATCGCGTCATTTTAATCCCAGGTACTGTAATACTTGATACACTAGGAGCTAGAAAAAGATTATATAGAAACTTCCCGTATAATAAATAATTAGCCTGCCAAATTCTCGAAAATTTACAGCTTGAAGTCTATCTGTAGATATTTGAGACTAAACTGACGGTATTAGTAAGGTGCGCGAGCAATGCAGAGGAGTTCCAAAAATGAGGATTCTAGAGCAAACTGAAGATGTTTTAAGGCTTCAAAATCCAGCTAGAGATTTTTGGTTTGGCAATATTTACCTCTTCTTTAGCGGCCCACCTATGATGATATTGCTTGCTATGCTTGGTGGGTGGTTGTTCATCTTGTTTTTTGTAGTAGCAGGGTTATTTTGGCTAGCATTGCAGCAGATATGGACAAGTGATGTAGTTAAAAATTGTAGTTTTAATAAAGCTCTCGGCAGAGTAACTATCGAATTTCACGGCTTACAAACTAAAATCAAGGATTTGCGATTGCAAGAGATTCGAAGAGTTGAGGTGAGAAAAAGAACAGCTTTTTACTATGGAGTTGTAGAAGTCTCTCAACTTTGGGTTGTTACCAAATATGCTAAAGCTATTCCTTTATCAGAAGAACGCTACACTCGCTACAACAACGCTTCTCCTTCCTTAGAAACCATCGCTGATCAAGTTCGAGAATTCTTGAGTCTGAACAGCCATATTCGGAACGCAAAGTAGAACGGGCATTTTTTGAACCAGGGAAAGCCCTTTTCTGAGTTACGCGCTCGTCTTTGACGTTACCTTATATTACCGTGGCGAAATCATAGGCGAGGGCATTTCAATCTCGCTGTATCCTCCCCAGAATTGGCTCGTCAAACACCTTCAAGAGTTCGCGCCAACTCTAGAACTGCTCAAGTGGTGGAAGCCATCAGTCCAGGATACTAAAGCTGAAAAAAGAGTACGAGCGTCTGTTTTTGCTGATTCTTCACTCTTCGGTAACAGTTGATTGACCTTTGGGTGCAAAGACAATGGGAAGTGAGTGCAGATATTACATTACTTGTTCCCTTGAAGATCCGGGATTTCTGTCACAGTCCATAAAATTACGGTCTTGTCAAAACTGCTAGAAGCGAGGGTTTTTCCATCTGGACTATACACTGCACCCCAGACAGAATCAGTATGCCCAGTCAGTGTTTTGATGGCTTTACCCGTGTTTATATTCCATATTTTGATCGTTCTGTCTGCACTGCTAGAAGCGAGGGTTTTTCCATCTGGACTATACGCTATGCCCCTGACAGAATTAGTATGCCCAGTGAGTGTTTTGATGGGTTTACCTGTGTTTATATTCCATATTTTGATCGTCTTGTCTCTACTGCTAGAAGCGAGAGTTTTACCATCTGGACTATACGCTACGCCATAGACATAACCAGTATGCCCAGTCAGTGTTCTGATAGGTTTACCCGTGTTTATATCCCATATTCTTATGGTTCTGTCTAAACTACTAGAAGCGAGGGTTTTACCATCTGGACTATACACTATGCCAAAGACAGAATCAGTATGCCCGGTGAGTGTTTTGATGGGTTTACCCGTGTTTATATTCCATATTTTGATGGTATTGTCCCTACTGCTAGAAGCCAGCGTTTTGCCATCTGGACTATACACTATGCCAAAGACAGAATCAGTATGCCCGGTGAGTGTTTTGATGGGTTTACCCGT
>NZ_JACJQM010000272.1:0-4626 GCF_014696655.1 Nostoc sp. FACHB-888
GTGATGTTTTTTCTGTCAGACGTTCCGCGATTACAACTATCGCTATAAATACCCCAGGCATCAATCTTTTTAGTTATCTCACCCCATTCAGATTAAGAAAACCAATCATTATAACACAAAATCAATTCTGCAAGAGGTCTAATAACCAGTTAAGGAAGTCCAGGGGAGATAACAGGATGTTAATCACTCTCACACGATTAGCTTTTTTCCGAGTTCGGTGATGATGCCTTCAATTTCTTGGGTAAGGTCGGTTTCATCTGGAGTGATCGCTACAGGTTCTAAAGCCTTACTTGCTAAATCTCTAATCGCTCCAAGATATTCTTGCTTTTGGTACTGCCAGCGTTGATTAATGCCCTCAGCTAATTCGGCATCTCGCACAGCTAAGTTATTTAGGATCAGTTGATTTTTTACTTGTGCGATCGCATCTACTAATTCAATCTCTTCTGATGCCTGCCGAGCTAGTTGGTCAATTAAGGTGAGTTGAACATTAGATGTAGGAGATTGGGTAGGCGTTGTTAAGTATTGCTGTTGCTGCGGCAGAGAGAGGGCCTTTTGTGATTGTTCCGTGGCTGGCTCAGGCAATTCTTCTGAGAGAGTTTCGGAGTTTTCGGGTAACTCTGAGGTGTTGCTAGCCACGGTTGACAATTTTGGCTGAAAGTGTGACGCGATCGCTTCTAAATCGGCTTCTGAAACTGCCTTTAAAGTGTCAAAATCATCCGGGCGAACATGGCTTAAAGCGAGTCTCAGACTTTGCTCTGTGGTCATGTATTTTCTTGCAGCATCATGAATGCTGATTGCGTCTGCCGTTGCCATTGTTGGAATAACCTTTTTTCGTGGTGCCATAATTTACGCTCCTAATTTTTGGACTTGCTGAAATGATTTCTGATATTGATATCGGCTGAAATCGTTAGGATTTTTGGCAATGTACTGTTTTACCCGTTCGCCACGTCGCAGCTGTGCCATCAGGCGACCTACACGGCTCAATACCCATGATTGGTAGGGAGACAAAGGTGATTCGCGGTCAAGGCTTCCATCATGAGTTTTGGGGTAGGCATTGCGGAAAGACTCTATTCGCCAAAACGCTATGTTTTCCCAAGTGCAAAGGGTAGAACGAGCGACACCCAATAAATCAGCTAAATGTGTCTTGGTTGCCGGGAACTCAATAAATAAATCTAAATTCGTGGAATCTTTGCGCCGTCTTGGTTTCATCACTTCGTACAGATATAAATACAAATCAATGGATAATTAGCCAAATATCGATATAGTAAACAACACTGTATAGTATCCAATCGCTGAACTCCAGGCTGTGTATATCTCTGGAATACTCATAGGACGCTAATTAGTGGCTTTTTATTGATCGATTGGGCTTATGGTGTTAGCATAACCCTAACCACGTTAACAACGCAATACACCCATTTGCCCCAATGACTTGATTTATCCTTAAAGGGATAATCAAAGGTATGTAAATGTGGTAAATCTGTTGTGACTGAAGAAAAGCAAGTAACTTACAAAATGTTTCTACCTGAATCGATGAGGGCTAGATTCAAGTCCATCTGCGCTCTCAAAGGTGTAAGCATGAACGAGGTTTTGCTTGAGCTAGTAAAAACTTGGATAACAGAAAACGAAGCCAACTCATCTACAACTGATAAAGGCAAAGGAGCAGCATGAGCGAAGCGCTAGGAGGAGCCTACGAAACAGAAAAACCAGAGGTATCGCCAGAGGCATTAGAGGCAGTAGAAAGTTTTACTACTGCACTAAATAACTTTAATTGGCGGGCTGACTATTTTAAATTTTGTGAAGTTCTGGGCTTTACACCAGATAGCTATGCTGAGGAAAAATACCAGCAATTTCGAGAACTGGTAAGTTATCTAGACTGTTTTGATAAAGAGGCGATCGCCAAAATGATTGAGGCGGGGCAATGACTAACGCACAACGATTAGACAATGTTGAAAATGAATTAGAAACTGTAAAGCAGCTTCTAGTGTCTACAGCCAGATACGCTGAATCAGCCAACAGTAGGCTTGACCGACTTGTTGAACGCCAAGACTTGAGCCAAAGACAGCTTGATGGTTTAGCTGTGACCGTTCAAACTATGGGTGAAAAAGTTGATAACTTGTCTAGGAAAATTGACAATTTTGTTGATACAACTACAGATTTTATTGAGACAACAAGAGCTAGAAATTCTGTATTAGACAGCGTAGTTCTCAGACTAGATGAAAATCAAGCCAGATTAGAAGCAAGTCAAGCATCAACTAACGCTGCTGTAGATAGGTTAGAAAGAATTTTAGAACAACTAATAAAGCGAAATGAATAGCATGAAAACAAGTGTAGAGCCACAAATTATTTGACCATAACGACAAATCATTTGTCACCAATCTAAATCCTTCTGCATCGCCTATTCAATGGATTTCTACAACTTCATATCAGAAATCCTAAAAATTAGATACCCTGACAGTAAAGCTTACAGAGATGAAGAACTTAATTTATAATTTGTCACTGCGGTCAAATAATTCGTCGCTCTACACAAGTATAATCGGATGTAGCTCGTATGATGCTCAGGAGGCACACATCACGAAACTGAAAATGTTATTGTAGCGATTTAGTTGAATTTCTCAGAGCGTAACTGGTTTCACAAGCTTATAGATTATCCGAAGTTTGGCGACGAGGGTTATCTAAAAGTTTCAGAGGAAGTCCAGCCGCTCTGCTTTGGGAGCCGAAACTGCCCAAGTACTTTTTAAATAATAAGCCAAAAATCATTGTTTAGCAAAATCATGATTATGATTTTGGCTTAGTTTTGGGCAGTCAGCTCCCAGATTTAGTACTGAGGAGCCGATTGTGAATCAAAAAACGAAAAAATCAACCCAAAATCGAGAATATGGGGTTTTTGCAAATCTCTGCAACCCTGAAAAGC
Source organism: Nostoc sp. FACHB-888 (assembly GCF_014696655.1). Lineage (NCBI taxonomy): Bacteria > Bacillati > Cyanobacteriota > Cyanophyceae > Nostocales > Nostocaceae > Nostoc > Nostoc sp. FACHB-888. The sequence continues at coordinate 2,912 of NZ_JACJQM010000272.1, forward strand.
CTCACACGCCTTACTGGGCAATAGCTTCAGGTAGGTTGTGGGAGTTTACTGCTGCCTCACTAAAAATAGAAAGATTGAGGCGATCGCTGGAATCTGAGTTAAAAATCATTCCCAAATTGGGAATTTTAATGGTTCGCAGCCAGGGCAGGAAATTTTTAGCTATTGTAAATTTGAAATTTAAAGGGGGTTTGTTAAACCTTCCAAAGCCTCAAAAACTTTACTGGTTAAGGGTTTTAGGGAGGTTTGGGAGACTTGCTATAACCCTAACAAAAATAGAGAAATTGGTGCGATCACTTGGAGGTAGGCCACGAATTTATTCTTGTTTCGGAAATAAATTTTACCGATGGGAAGGTTGCAGCCCTAAAATTAGCACCAAATCAGAACTAAAAAGTTCATCCCTGAACAAGCTCCTCTCCTGGGTGCTATTCACCAGTGAACAATTTATTACCAACGATGAAAACGTTCATAATCCTTGTTGGAAGAGGACTTGGCTTAAGTTGTGGAAATTTAGGTGTAACCCACCAAAGTTGAAGCGATCGCTCTTCTATGGGGTTAAAAATATTCCCGTTTTGGGAATTCTTGGTGGTTGGGAGGTGGCAGCATGAGTAGCCGCATAGCCAAATCATCCCACGAATTACAAAATTGCTCTAATTCCAGCATTGAAAAATTCGCCGATAAAATCCACGCAGAATTTGTTGATGGTTCTGGGATTGACGTTGAAACATACAATTTAGCTATAGAAATTGTCCCAGACCTAGAGCTTGATCCACATACAGGGGAAGTCATAGGGACTCCGATCCACGATGCTCTGAATTGGCGGTATACCAGATTTGGGCATCAAGCGCAAGAGAATATTTATGCTGCTTTGTTCAAGAATGAAGACGGTAGCTATTGGCAGTCGAAACTGAGCAAGCCCAGGATTGACAAGAAAAAAGGTAAAGAGCAGAAATACCAAACTCCTAAAGGTGTTGGCTTACGAGCGTATCGCCCGACAGTAAGTCGTCAAATCAGGAGACAAATTGCTTCATATTTTGGGATAGAAGTTCCGCCGCCTTTTGAAAGTTTTTGGGACTGGTTGGAAGATCACCCAGAAATTCCAATCATCTTTACCGAAGGTGGGAAGAAGGCTTTATGCCTGTTGTCGCATGGTTATGTTGCGATCGCTCTCTACGGAGTCAATGGTGGCTACCGTAGTAAAGATGACTATGGTTTCCCTGTAAAACCATATTTAATCCCAGATGTAGTCAGGTTTGCCAAAGGTGGCAGAGAAATTTCTCTAGCCTTTGACCAAGATGAGTCGCTCAAGGCCAAAAGACAAGTTAAACAAGCGCTAAATAAATTCGGCAGTTTACTATCTGCTACTGGATGCTTAGTAAAAATTATCCGTTGGAATGGGGCGAAGGGAGCTAAGGGAGCTGATGATTTAATTGTTCTTCAGGGAGCAGATGCCTTTGACCATGCCTATGAAAAGGCAATGCCTCTCAACCATTGGCAGATTTTACAACGGCTAGAAGGGCAACTTACCTATCCAGCCAACATTAAATTGACTACAGCTGATTTATCCAGCCTGGAAATAGCAAATTTCCCAGATGAGGGGATAATCGGCATTCATTCCAATACGGTTCAGTTAAGGCTGAAAGACTGATTAGTGATATGAAATTTAAGAGCTTCAACTGGTTGTCCAGTACCTCTGTGTGTTGGCTTTTTAGAACGAA
>NZ_JACJQM010000273.1:0-4601 GCF_014696655.1 Nostoc sp. FACHB-888
TTGCGATTTGCTCGAAGTAGGTATCAAAACTCTTGTTTATAGACACTCGCCAATACCGTCATTTGCACCTGTAACTAATGCAACTGCGCCTTCAATCTGTATTTCTTGTCTCCTTACGATTTCTCAGCTTGCAGGTGTGCTTCCAAGAACCAGAGGTGCTTGTCAATCGTCCGCGAAATTTCGGTATAGAGGTCGGCGGTGTCCGCATCTTCTAACTCAGTCGCTTGGTTAATTGCGGCTCGAACTACCCCCGCATAAGGAGCCATTCTGTCAACTAGCGCCGTTACATGGTCTTTGCCATCTACAATGTCAAATGGATATTCGGGAAGTGCTGAGTGTGACGCGGCGATTCGGACTGTACCCATTGCTACGCCCCCCAAAGCCGTAACCCGCTCTGCAATCAGGTCAATATATTCTTCAAGCTGGGTAGCAATCTCATCAAAGAGTTGATGGAGTTGATAAAAGTTGATGCCTTTGACATTCCAGTGTGCCTGCTTAACCTGGGTTTTGAGGTCAAGGGTAGTCGCTAAAGTTTGGTTGAGCAGTTCAATGACTTGAGAGCGAATTTCTGGGGGAATGTCGATACGAGTGGGATAGTCGGTTACTTTTAAGGAGTTGGTAACGATGCTACTCCTACTAATGGGGGCACTTGGCATCAGGTTTGGCTTGCTTGCAAGCGTTGAATGCTTAAAGTAAGGATAAAACTCCTTGCTGCCTCGGTCTTTCCCATTCTTGTGAGAAATTGTCTATTCTTGCGAATTCATGTCGGTCAGCTTTCCCGACTTTTCCCACACCTTGATAGTTAATAGGGAATTATTCTATTATTTATTTAGCTGGCTAAATAAATATAGAAATGCCTGAAAAACCCATGCTCCAAACCATTGGTTACTTGATGGTGCAAGTTTGTAGAGCGCATCGCAATCAAGCTGGCGTGGTTCTGGCTGAACTAGGACTCCACGCTGGGCAAGAGATTTTGCTCATGTACCTGTGGGAAAACGATGGCTTAATCCAATCTGAACTAGCACTTCTGATGGAGGTAGAACCCCCAACCCTGACAAAGATGCTACACCGCATGGAGAAAGTCGGGTTATTAGAGCGGCGCAGGGATGAACAAGATGCTCGAAGCTACCGGATTTACTTAACTGGCAAGAGTCGAGCGCTTTTTGAACCAGTTACCCATGCCTGGAATGTTCTTGAAAACCGGATTTTGACCGACCTGACGCTAGAAGAGCAACTACTGTTTCGTCGGTTGCTCTTGCAAGTTCGCAGTAACCTAACGTGAACGTTCTTTTTTTTGGTTATTTATTTAGCCAGCTAAATAAATAGAGGAGATAGGAGAAGCCTGTATGGATCTGTCAACACTAGATGGCTTGCCTGTCCAGTTACGGAATGCGATCGCACACCGCAACTTGGCACGAGGAGAAAACCTTTTCCAGCAGGGAGAGGAGACATTGGCTTTTTTCATAGTGGAAACCGGACGAGTTAAACTGGTGCGCTACACCACTGAGGACAAAGTGGTGATGTTCCAGGTTGCTGGACCTGGGGAGAGTTTGGCTGAAATTGCCTTGTTTTCAGATACTTACCCCTGCACGGCGTTAGCTGAAGTGGCTTCACGGGTAATTGTCTATCCCAAGCAACTGCTCTTGGCAGCACTTCGTGACAATCCCGACTTAGCAGAAGATTTCATGGCGATGCTGGTGCGGAAAATTCAGACGCTGAAAGTCCGCTTGGAGTTGCGGGATATTCGAGCGGCTCATGAACGGCTGTTGCGATATCTGTGTTACCAAGTACAGCCTGGAGAGCAAAACATGGTCAACTTCGAGCGCCCACTCAAGGATATTGCCGCCGAGTTGGGGCTTACACCTGAAACCCTTTCACGCGCTCTGGCAAGGCTGGAGCAAGAGGGAATGATTACGCGGACACGGCTACAAATCACGCTCCAGAATTCACCCGCCGCTTGATTCAAATCAATGCAATTGTTCGCTAATGCTCGTATGATAAGGCCAGGTTTAGTTAAAGCCTTTTATATTCTGAATCAGGTCAGAATTGGCTGCATATTGTTCATTATAGTTCTGTATAACCGACTGCAAAATGAGCGATCGCCACCCACTAAACCAGAAAAAACCTTTGTTGCTTGATTTTCAACAGCAAGGAGCGTCTGAACAAATTTTACCTAACCCACCTCTTTCTACCAGCTATGGTTCGGGGTGGAGTGGCATTCACTTCGAGCATTATCGTCTAAGAAAGTATGATGTCAGAAAACCACAATTCTCAACTTATTCGGATGGGCTACCCAAGTACAAGCTGCAACAGGTACTTGAGTATATAAATGCAAATCTTGAGTGTGATATCAAATTAGTTGATTTAGCTGAGTTGGTGGGGATGAGTCAGTACTACTTCTGCCATCTGTTCAAACAGTCGATGGGTATCGCGCTTTATCAGTACATGATTCAGCAGCAGGTAGAACGGGCGAAGCAGTTGTTGAAGTGCCTCGACGTGACGATTTCTAATGTGGCTTTAATGTGTGGGTTTGCCAATCAAAGCCACTTCAGCAAACACTTCCGGAAAATCACAGAAATGACTCCTAAAGCCTATCGGGACAAGTAAGAGCAATGACCAAAAAGAATATTAATCTTGCACGGCAACCAGCGATTAACCCAGCAGAAATAACAGGTAAATACCTGTTGACAAGACAATCTATCCATAGAGGGGCTTTCATTGTTGAACGTCTGCGGATGTTGCCTGGTGAGTCTGAAGCACCTGCCTTGACGCATCATGTGCTAGCTTTTCAACTCAGTTACGGGACACGCCAAGTTAGTCGTCATGATGTTGATGAGTATGACGGACCGAATCCAATAGGCTCGTTTTTGCTAGCTCCAGCAGGAATCCCTGGGTTCTGGTCTTGGGAAACGCTTGATGATGTTGTTACGTTCTGCATTCACCCAACTTTCCTTCAGCAAACTGCTTTAGAAACGGATTGCTTAAACCTGGAGAAAGTTGAATTGCTCAGTAAGCCATTTGCTTGTGACCCTCAGATCGAGTCGATCACGCTGCTATTCAAGCATGAAATAGAAACGAATGCGGTTGGCAGTTCACTCTACGCTGAATCTCTAGCCAATGTCCTGGCAGTTCACCTGCTGCGAAATTACTGTGTATTTCAACCTAAGATACAGACCTATGAAGGGAAACTGCCCAAATACAAATTGAAACAACTGCTGGACTACATCAACGCTAATCTCGACCAGGATATTAAGTTGGTTAACCTTGCCCAAGTAGTGGGAATGAGCCAATACTACTTCTGCCAACTTTTCAAGCAATCAATGGGTATTGCTCCTTATCAGTATGTGATTCAGCAGCGGGTAGAACGAGCAAAGCAGTTGTTGAAGTGCCGAGAGATGGCGATTACCGATGTTGCCCTAGAATGCGGTTTTGCAAATCAAAGTCATTTTACAAAGCACTTTCGCAAACTTACGGGGATTACACCAAAGGCGTATCGGGAGAGGTAGGCGCATAGCAGAAAACAAGCCTCTATCCATGAACTTAGCCAACAAGTAGAAAACACCAAAAAGAAATGTTTTATTCCGGCTGACTGAAAAGTTTAGAGGTATCTAATCCATCGCTGATATCACACTTCAATCAGGATTTGCTAATCAAAGCTAGACAAACATTAGATTACAGTTTGAGGAGATAAAATTCTATGCCAGAGCAACACCTTCCTACCTTCAATAAACCTTCAACAGGAACTCGCTTTTCTGAAAAAACTATTTCTAGCATAGTTGTTCTATCAAGAATAGAGCAAAACTGGAAGGGAACTGATGTCGTTCAATTTCGCCACTCTTTTTCAGAGTTGGGGGCAGCAGAATCTTTTCCAAATCACATCTTGACGATTAATCTTGGTAGTCCCATTAATCTACTAGCCAAAATTGGTGAAAAACTTTACGAAGGATTTATTAACGCTGGTGCATTATCAATCATTCCAGCGAATTTACCAAGTGAGTGGTACTGGAAACAATCCGAAGAAATCTGCTCTTCTATGACAATACCTTAGCCAAAAGAAGAGATAGGGCGCTCTGTAGTAGAGTTATTGTCTACCACAACGACAACTCAAACGCTACAATTCGCCCATGTTCGATATCCTATCACTCTTACAATGCCTATTACCCCAGATAAATGCTACGACGATGCGTCAGTTGAACCAGATAATAATGGCGATGCTAGCAATGAATGGGAGAATAACGATGTTAGGAATCTCCCGTTGGACAGGCGCTGGTAGTAGTTATCGGACGATGTTGCGGTTCTTTCATACAGTAATTCCTTGGGCGACGTTGTTTTGGCTATTTTTCCGCAAGCATTTGTTTCGTGCAAATGAGGTATATTTACTTGCAGGAGATGAAGTTGTAGTCAGCAAATCAGGTAAACAGACTTATGGATTAGATAGGTTCTTTTCCAGCCTAGTAAGTAAACCAATATCAGGGCTATCTTTCTTTACATTATCATTAATAAGTGTCGAACAAAGACACTCATTTCCGATTCGAATAGAACAGGTGGTAAAGAGCGATATAGAAAAAAGTAGTGTATCGCTAAGACCAGAAATAAAAGCC
>NZ_JACJQM010000274.1:0-4597 GCF_014696655.1 Nostoc sp. FACHB-888
CACAAAGATTTTTTACGTATAGGGATATAGATGCAGGCTTTGTCAACGTAAAAGACAACGGGCGCACAATAACGTTCGCCTCAAGACATTAGACTTGGGCACAATACTATTGCAGCAGCACATATAGTGGCTGGCTTTAAATGTCCAACGTGACAAATACTTTGGTGGAAGCCGCTCGAAGTTTATCGATAGCGAACTTTATAGTTCTAATATTTCACGGTTTTCAGAAGAATGCAAGGAAAGTTAACACAGTTAATAGCCATCATTAATACAGTCAATATTATATTAGTTGCTTGATAATAAATTTATATTTATAGTTATATATGCAGGTAGTTGACATAGTGAGCAGTATTTACTTCTACATTTGAAATCGCCGCATCATCGAGAGCAACTCCACAGCCTTACCATCCACCGTATACACAGTTTCTCCCAACATCGCAATCACAATCCTTTGCTGCCTCGCCCACTCGAAGGGAGTAATTACACTAGACGGGAGCCTGTTGTGCCTTCGGTATTCTGCCCTTCTTACAAGCAGCGACTTTCTACAGCCTCCGGTGATTTGATGCCTTTTGGTGCTTTGACCGTTGTTGGAGGTCGAGGCGGAATCGGCAAGTCCACCTGGGCATTAGATATTGGCATTCGGGCTGCTGCTAGCGGCTTAACAACCGCCTATTTCGCTTTAGAGATGTCTGCCTCACAAATGGTCAAAAAGGCCCGGATCTAGACTGGCAGCACTCAATGTTCCTGCTGATCTGCTTTTTAAACGCAATGCACTCCGGGAATCTCACTGGAATCCTTTAGCTCAAGCCTGTGCTGAGGGGATGGCGCTACCATTTTGGTTGAATGACAACCCTGTAATCACCACCTCACAAATCAAGGGTGATTTGCAAGATATACAAGCTCGTTGCGGGTCAGTCAGTTTGGTGATTGTGGATTATGTGCAGTTGATTGAACCAATGCGCCGTGAACGTGGCGAAAATCGTGTACAAGAAATTGACTCCATTTTGAAACAACTCAGGGCGATCGCTAAACAATTCAATTGCGCTGTCTTGGGTTTAGCGCAGTTAAAAAGAGAAGTTGATTCACGTTCCGAAAAGCGTCCAACTAAAGCAGATTTTCGGGAATCGGGAGGATTTGAACAGGAGGCTGCTGTGATGTTGGGTTTGTATCGGGAAGATTACTACGACAAGCAGACTACCCAAAAAGGCATTTTTGAAGTTTCAGTTTTGAAAAGCCGGTTTAGTAGTGAAACGACTGTTAATCTCTTGTTTGATGAAAGATTTGGACAGTTTAAAAATTTGGCTAAGTCTCAATATTAAATACAACAGGAGTTCACCTGAGCATTGTAAGTGTTCATGCAAGTAACACTCCAGTGATGGAATCAGCTAAAAGATATAACAAAAAAGTAGTGTTGGTTTAGTCTAAATCCAAAAGAGGAGAAGATTATGATGAAGATGAATTTCCTGACCATTGACAAAGTAAACAAACTGGATTGGAAAAACTAAATCTTCATTGAAATAAGGGTGAAAAAATTGAGTTACGATAATACTGCCAAGTACTTAGCTGAATTGTATCCAGCCGAGTTTGCCAAGTGGTTGCTACCAGATAAGAATACAGAAGTTACAGTACTTAAAACTGAACTTTCAATAGATCCAATCCGCGCAGATTATGTGACATTTTTGCAAACAAGTAGTCGGATTTTGCATATTGAGTTTCAGACTCTCCCCAAATCTAATCCGCCGATTCCTTTGCGGGTATTAGACTATTACGTGAGATTGAAACGGCAATATAACACACCAGTAACCCAAGTCGTGATCTTCTTGCAACAAAGCAGTGACCCCATTGCATTTACTGAAGAATACACGGATGAGTTCACAATTCACCGTTATCGAGTTATACGGTTATGGGAACAAGATTCAGCTTTTTTTCTGGATAATCCAGCGCTATTGCCTCTTGCGCCTTTAACTCGAACTGATTCCCCAGCAAATTTATTATCCCAAGTAGCTCAAAACATCGCTAAAATTCCAGATAGGGATGAAAGGCAGAACATTGCTGGATGTACAGAGATATTTGCAGGTTTAAGGTTTGAAAAAGATTTAATTCGTCAATTTTTACGGGAGGATATTATGCAGGAATCTGTTATCTATCAGGATATTTTGCAGAAAGGAGAATTCAAATTTTTCTATCGCCAGCTAAATCGCCGTTTTGGAGAAATTGATATATTAATAATTGAACGAATTCGAGAATTATCTACGGAGCAACTAGAGGCATTAGGAGAAGCATTTTTAGATTTTTCATCAGTTGAAGATTTAGTAGCTTGGTTAGACCAATTAGGATCATAAGGATAAAAGCGGAGGAAATCAGATCAAAACCTCCGCTTCCCAGTTTACTATTTCTCTTTCTTTATCATTCCACACTCTACAGATAATTAAAGACTTGAGTAAATCTGTAACTGCTAAAAATAACAACAAAATAAATGTGGGAATCAGTGCATGATACTTTCCACTTTATACCAAAATGAACAGCTTTTTTTCTTCAGGTTCTATCAACAATGATCTTTCAAAACCTATAAATAAGAAGTTACTAGGCAGTTGCACAGTTGCATTGCATCTATATCTCTGGTAATTGCCGCATCAGACGCTTATGTTCAGTCATTGGAGTTTTAAAATCAGTGAAAGCGCTATCCGTCCGTCAGCCTTGGGCATGGGCAATTATCTATGCTCTAAAGGATATTGAAAACCGTGGCTGGCCCATTCATTATCGCGGCGACATTCTGATTCACGCAGCCAAAACCTGTACCAAAAAAGAGTACCAGGTAGCGAGAGAATTTTGTCAAGGAATGGGAGTAGTAATCCCAGAGTTAATCTCTCTCCGTCGCGGTCAAGTCATCGGTATTGTCACAATAGTTGATTGCAAGTTTTCACAAGTTGCATCTGGTTGGGGGATGCCTGAGCAATACCATTGGAAGCTGGAGAATCCGCGAGAGATTACACCAATTCCTTACGTTGGACAACTGGGGATTTTTGAAGTACCCGATGATTTAATCATGGAGGTGGCTGCATGACTGAAACAGTAATAGTTAAGTTATCTGTAACACCCGAAAAATTCTTAGAGAACGACCTTAAAGCCCCACAGCCTCATAGTCAAGGATGCCTCTATCCGTACCTCGAAACTAAAAAGCTACTCGATGGCTCAACCGTTTTTTATCCCCGTGTAATTGGTGAACGTGACCCAAATGACCCCTTTTGTTGGCGATGGGGGTTTAATTGGAAGGAAAAACACAACGGCGTTTGGAAAAGCAAAAGTATCGGCTCAATTCCCCCTGGCGCTGTCAACATGATTCGGACACTACAACAACAGGGGGCAACCAGAGAAGATATTACCGCCTTTATCAAAAAAGCGAAAGCCAAAAAGCCATCACCACAATTAGATGTCTGCAAAAATTTTGATAACACAAAAATAAAACCAGTCCTGCCAAATGATGCCCCGATCGCTGTAGTACTTTTCGCAGGCGGCGGCGGAATAGAAGCTGGGATGGTTCAAGCTGGTATTCGCCCAGTCATTGCAGTAGAGTTTGACCCAAGTAAACCAGAACTGAGTCGGGCGATCGCCAAAACCCATCACCGCAACTTTAGCGAATACGGCTGTAGAGTTGTCCAGCTAACAGTGCAAGAAGTAGCACAGTCAGGATTTCTAGATTTTCCCCGCCGCCCCGACTATCTCCATGCCTCCCCGGTGTGTGCCAACTTCAGCCAAGCCCACACAGCCAAAGCGGGTAAGGGTATTGAAACGGCTGACGATCTGACGGCTGCGCTGGCTGTTGCAGAAGCCATCCGACAGTTGCAGCCACGGGTGTTCACTCTCGAAAATGTCCCACGCTATCAGAACAGTCAGAGTTTCAGTATCATCCTAAATGCTTTGGAACAAGAGGGGTACTCGGTCAACTACAGCGTGGTCAACATGGCTGACTTTGGGTTGCCCCAGGCGCGGCGGCGATTAGTTTTGGTTGCTTGCCGGGATTTGACTATCTTATTACCACCTACATCTGACCCTATCGGTTGGCATGATGCGATCGCGCATCTCATCCCTACGATGCTCGACTCTCAACTACTGCTCAAGCAACAGCAAGCGGTAGAACAATTTCTGACGGCTAATGAACCAACGCCACTGCTACTAGAGAGAGTTGGGGGGCGCAACGGAATGAAGTATAAGCCTGGGCATCTACCCTGCAATACAATATTGCGATCGCATTTCACCGATCACAAAGGTTGCAACCGTAGTAGGTTCGCTGATATCTGGTTGCCGGATGGTACAGTCAAATCCTTGTCAATTCAAGGTGCAGCAAGGTTACAGGGTTTTTCTGACTGGTACGAATTCCCCAACGAAATTGCTACGGCGGGGTCAATTATCGGCTACTCTGTACCACCCAGTTTTGCCACGCAGTTATTCATGTCAGCACAAAGTATAGCTATGTAGGCAATAACTAAGGCTCTATTCGAATGGCACTGAAATAAGCCAAGATATAGTTAAATTAAGCAGTCTGTAATTGACGGCGTAATTGATTTCTAGGTTGTTTCATTAATGGGTAAGCTTTGGG
>NZ_JACJQM010000275.1:0-4596 GCF_014696655.1 Nostoc sp. FACHB-888
GTAGTGCTACCATGTGAATAAAGAAAGCGCTACCGACGGTCAATCTGAAGCGCTTTCCGTCCCGTTAGGAACTGATTTATTATGACTCACATTATCTACAGCCATCAACAGCTGCAACTGAAATCCATTGCTCGGCTCAAGCAAATTTACAGCGAAATCGCTTGTACAACCGAAGTAAGCGACAAACGCTGTAAGGATGCCTGGATTTCCGCCATTGTTAATTATCAGGCAAGCAAGATTGAAAAAATCGCCCCTGCTGCCCCCGACAACCAAGCCCTCGCCCAAGCCGAATTCGACAACTACATCGCAACCCAAGCCCAAGCCATAGCTCCCGAACCCCTCACAATAGTCGAAATCTCGTTTGACCATCATGAATATTACGCTGGTAATCAACTGATAGCCAGCATCAGCCATGACGATAACCACTTAACGCAACGCTGGGTAGTCATGGTCAACGACAAAGAAGTATTTCGTGCCAGCACTCTAATGCGTTGCGATCGCTTCATCTGCACTCACTACAAAGATGGTTCATTACCTGTGCAGGATAAAGAAGCAACACCCCTCACGACCGAAAATCAAATCATGGCGCATATCTTCAACGAGTGCCAGAACTACAACAATTCGCAATTCGCAAGTCGCAATTCGCAATTAAATGCCATAACTAAAAGTGAAAAGCCTTACACCTGTAATGATTCAATCATTAATTCTCTTGACAATTGCGAATTGCGAACTGCGAATTGCGAATTGCTTAGTAACTGGTGGGTGAAGAGGCGTTATTCACGTCAGCAGCAGTATTCTAACTCCGTGTTTGATGCTGTGCGATCGCTGTCGATGGTGGATACATCGCTGGCTGAACCAGTTCACAAATACTTGCAATCCCGACCCTTAGAGCAACTGACTACTGAGGAATTACAGCAGCTTTTCAACCATGAAGTGCGATGGCAACTTCAAGAATTAGTCACAGTGTAAAGCCTCCTGTGGGCAGTAGTGAAAATTGCTGCTCACTTTTAGGTATTTTTTGGGCGTTATTTTCCAAACATTGCCGAAGATTTTTAGGTTATTAATCCCAGGGAAGAAAAGCATGATTGACCATATTAATGCACTTCAAACAAGTTGGTATCTTTCCCCACCTTGGGGACAAACAATTCCATCCGTTGAGGTGAATTTACTGGAGAGAGTTTACCTGCGAACCAACAGAACATTTGGCTATTGCTGCGGTATGCAATGGAAGCATGAGTGCTGGATTTATTCAATTGACTGCCGTAATGAAATACTCCACGCCACACAAAACCAAATCATCGGGACGGGAGAATTAGAAGCCATCAAAGTGCAAAAACCTGCTTTTGTTCTGGGCGAAAGAGTGATGCTCTGTTCTCACGATAGGGGAACAAAAGAACGGCTGATTTTGGGAATTGGGCTGGTGAATAATTCTTGGTTTTACCTTATTGAATTGATGTCGCCAACCTTAACTCAATCACGGACTATATCGAATCGTTTCTCGCTGGTTGGTGAAAAAAGTTTGGTGCGTGTGAATGTCTAATTCTCTTTAGTCAACTACGAAAAATTATCAGCCAACTAAAGTTATGTCACAAATCGAAATCGCTGAAATCATCGAACAGATAAAACAAGAGATTCAAATCGACGCTAATGGTCAGGGTAAGGCCAGTGTTCGGGCAGCAGCCAGATTAGCAAATGTTAATGATGCTGGATTGCTCAGAAGCCTCAAAACTGCTGCTGATATTTCTCGCTCTAAACTGGCTGAAAGGCTTATCTATAAAGGCTTTGAAGGTGCTGAGATTAAATCATGGTCTGAGTCCGGTATTCCCGATGTCGCTGTAGCAACCATACTTCATTATTACGGCTATGAAGCTGGTAAGAGATGTACCGCACAAGCAAAATTAGCCTGTGAAGCTTTTGAAAGCATTGGTGTTCGTGCCTGGATTCAAGATTTATTGGGGTGGACAAAACCCGCCACTCAACCACAAGAACAACCCTCCACACCAGCCCTCCCCCCAGTTGAACAGCGATTGCATACTCTTGTCCTGGCCATGAAAACTTTAGCTGAGTTAACCGGTGGCAGACTCAACCCGTACATGGAACAGCAATTCAAAGACTATGCTGGGAATCTTCTGGCAGAACACGACAGAAAATTGTTAACCCCTTCAGAAGAACGCTGGCTTGGCGTAGTCAACTTTGCAGAGAGCGAACTTGGAAAGAAAGTCCCCCTGAGTGGCGCTCACTACCGGGGACATCTTGGGACATGGGTTCGCACGTTTTACCCACAATTGGGCGATCGCCAAGAAACGCGATTGGTTAACGGTGTGCAACAGCCCATCTATGTCTACGCTTGCCACGAGCCGACTGTTGCGGCTGGGCTGACCAAAGCTATAGAAGAGTTCTTTGCTCATCCCAGTCCTGGTGCAGCGCTAAGGCAGGCAGGTGCTTTCGCTAGCAAAAAGGAACCAGCGCTGGCTAAATGAAAGCGAACGCTTCCACCACAGAAACGTTCGCTAACTAAAGATGGAAGTTTTTGCTAAAGCATCAAATATCACCAATAACATTAAAAGTTTCTCTTTCACGTAGTCAGGCAACTACCAAACTTCTGACATGATCCGTTACAAAGATGACTGCTCTAGCAAATAATACACATCTCAAGAAAGTATCGTCACTTCAATATTTCTAACAATCAAAATAAAAAGCGATTGCCGCTCAATAAGTAACAATCGCCACACAAAGATACTCCTTACTTTCAGGATAACGGATATGAAAGTCATTGTTACATTAGTTGAAAAAATCACATCAGAAGCTCACATTGATATTCCCAATGGGTTATCAAAAGCAGCAATTAAACAGCATATAACAGACCGCTATAACAGTGGAGAAATGCAAGCAGATTTGAATATTTACCAAGTAGATTTTGAATCTATCAGCGCCAAAATTGTCAAACAAACTGGAGAGAGTTTATGACTGTTGCACAACTGCTCACACCACAACCGTACTCTCCTAAATCGACAGGAGAAGCTGTTAGTAGACATCCATTAAACTTCTACGAGTCTCCATCATGGTTCACAACTGAACTACTGCGCCATGTGAAATTGTCTGGTGTCATTGGTGAACCTTGTGTGGGAATGGGAGCGATCGCTTTTTTGTTGAACGTGTGGCCTCATACAGAACATATCTGGACTAACGACATCGATCCGAACAAACAGGCACATTTTCACTACGATGCAACAGTATCCGTAGTCATGGGATTCTTTACCAGAGTGCGACTGGATTTGTACTAACCCACCATACGCAGAATTTGCTGCGCCAATCATAAAAAATGCCTACCAGAAAGCTCGTGTAGGTGTTACCGCATTCCTACTAACCAGCTTTCTCGAACCCTGTGATGATCGGGCGGATTTCTTACAGCAGCACCCGCCGTCACTTGTCATCATCATGCCACGCTTCTGTTTTCGCAAGGATAAGAGGGGTACTCGTTGGGCTACCGATAACGTTACCATCTCGTGCTTTGTCTGGGACAAACGTGCAACAGGGCAGCAAATTATTATTCGTCCCAAGTCGGCGATCGCTGGATTTTACAAGAACCCTGAGCAGGCTATTTCACAGGAACGGGCAGAAGAAATTATTCAAGCGATTGCCAAAGGAGAATTATGCAACAACTAACTTTATTTCCCGAATCTGTTCCTACTTTACCAGTCAACTATTATCCAGAATTTTTGAACAAGGAAGAAGCCGACGAACTCTACCAACATTGCCAAGAACTGCAATGGCAGCAAAACACAATCAGAATGCTGGGTAAAACGATGTCTGTTCCGCGCTTAGAGTGTATTTATGGCGATGAAGGCTGTGATTACCTTTACTCCAAAAGTGTATTACTTAAACCATTGCCTTGGACTTCAGCGCTAGCTCAACTGCGAGATAGGATTACTGCTGCTACTGGCTACAGCTAGCTTCCGTATTGTCATCGGCAATCAGTACAGGAGTGGCCAAGATTCGATAGGGTGGCACTCCGACAATGAACTATCGATGGGATTTAACCCTGCGATTGCTTCCATCAGTCTGGGTTCGATGCGGAAGTTTCAGATTAAGCCTATCGGGGGTAAGTCTACTGATTTTTGGCTGGAACACGGGAGTTTACTGGTGATGCACCCAGGTTGTCAATCAACACATCTGCATCAAGTACCGAAAACCAATAAGGTTGTCAGTACACGAATTAATCTGACATTTCGCCCACACGTAGGGGGCAAGAGATGAGCAAATTCATAAATTGTATGAACAATACCAGTATCAACGCTTAGTTGGTGAATGGTTTTCTTTTTCTGATGCGGATGTTGAACAACTAAGTTTAGGTATGAAACGGAGGTTTAAGATATGAATACAACAAGTGATCGCAAAGAGTTTTTACCCGTTGTTCCATCTTACTTTGATGAGTACGGGCTGGAGCCAATGGAATATCGCTTATATTCCCACATCGTCAGACGTGCTGGTAAAGACAGCTGCTTTGAATCTATCCCTAACATGGCTCGAAGCTGCTTGATGAATGAAAAAACTGTCCGAAAATCATTGCGGGTTTTAGTTGCTGCCAGATTAATC
>NZ_JACJQM010000276.1:0-4539 GCF_014696655.1 Nostoc sp. FACHB-888
GCTATGTGAGGTGATATTCAGCTATTGAGTGAAAAAGTAAGTAAATTTCACTAAGAAACAATGATTACTAACAATTCTGTACAGGCAGAGACAAATCAGCACTTGGTAATACGCCTACCACGGAGTCTGAGTTATCTCGAAACTTGGGGCTTCGGCTTAACTGGTCATGTTGGATGGATTGGTACTGCTCCGATTATTCATGCAGAGTTAGGCTCTAAAGCTATCTTAGTTTGGTTGTTTGGCACGATCGTCTCCTTTTTACTTAACTTGCAGATACAAAGTCTTGGTAGACATTGGCCAGATGTCGCCGGAGGAACACCAAACTATACCACAAGGCTACTAAAAAACTTTCCTGGCTTGGGCCGTTACGTAGCCTTAGGATACTTTTTTAGCTGGGCAGCAGCACCGGCACTCTATGCGATTATTCTGACAAACTTAATTAAATTCAATCTTGAAACATTAAATATTTCTTGTCCAGAAGCTTTTTTGAAAGTTCTTTTTACAGCAATTCCTTTTATTTTGGCTTTCAGTGGCACCCGTGCTTTAGCAATCCTGCATTTATTTTTTGTCTTTCCAGCTATTTTATTACTACTTCTGTTTTGTGTTCAAGGCGTAATATGGTTAGCCTTCTCAGCCAGTAGTTTTCAAATTATCCCAACTAGCACGCATAGCCTGAGCTTTGAAGAATGGGCAAAGTGGTTTTTTTTGGCTAGCTATTCAATTTATGCTTGTGAAACCACTTCTTCTTTTGTTGCTGATAGCCGCCACCCATATAAAACTTTGAGCTTCTTAACCGTAGCTGCTTGGCTAATTCCTGCGGTATTTTTAGGTGGTTCTTGGGTATTAATGTCTTCGGCTCCAAATCCAACAATAGACGATGCGTTCTTAAATTTGGTAGAGGCTTCTAAGCCTTTTTGGGGTGAATCTGCCTCTTTTATAGTAACACTTATTATTACTATATCCTGCCTTTTAAGTGCTGCTACGGCAGTTTCCAACTCTCCTCGGATATTATACCAACTTGCTTTAGACGGTCAACTTTTTCCTGCATTTGCATTAGTTTCTCGCCACGGTGTCCTTGGGCCAGCTATCTTAGTTACCTTTCTACTCAGTCTGCTTTGTCTCAATTTTGGAAATATACCTCAACTTGTCACAGTAGCTGGCACCTGTTATCTTCTGTCCATTATGGGACTACATCTGGGGCTATGGCTGGGTCGAGGGAAACCGCAAGTACTATGGCCTTGGTTGTCACTTGGTTTTTTCTTGGTAGAAGCAGTAGTTCTAATAGTAGGAGGTTTAGCTTGGAATTGGAGGGATTTTTTAGTGGGTTTATTATTACCCATTGTTTTGATGCTAGGAGATGTAGCGCTAAGTCGCTTTAAATTAGCATCATTAGACGCGAAATGGTGGACACAGCATTACAAGGCTAAGTTTAGTATAAACAACCAAGATTTTGTGGTACTACAGGTGGTTGTATTAGTATCATTAATTTGTGTTATTGCCACAAGTACTTGGATTACCCGTAATTTATTAGACACAAATTCTAATAATACTCATAACTCTTTACTGGCTATTTTATTAGTAACGCTCTCTTTTACAGGAGTTGCGATCGCTTGCTGGACAACTCTACCACAAATTGTTGCTATTGATGATGCACGTAAACAAGCAAAAAGCCTATTTATTACTACTCTCGATACCGTTCCAGATACTGTTTTAGTTTTAGATGAAAACGGTAAAATTTGTCAGACAAATGCTGCTGCTGAAGAGTTATTTCAAACAAATATTCAGCAATTGCTTGGGCAAAAATTGAATCAAATATTAAAATGCTATCGCGGCAAACCGGAACAGTGGTCTATTAGAAGTGAGCAAACATTAAAAATAAATCAAGGCCTACGAATTGTTGAATCGACTATCTCACAGCCATTTAATTCTCAGCTACGAGAGTATGTTGTTATTGTTCGTGACATCACTAAGCGGAAGTTAGTAGAAAAAGAGTTAGTTCAGTATCGTCATCATCTTGAGCAGATGGTTCTAGAACGCACCATTGAACTTATTAGAGTGAATCAACAACTTGAAAAAGACATTATCAAGCGTCAACAAGCACAAGAGCAACTATTACACAATAGTCTTCATGACGGGCTAACCGGATTACCTAATCAACGATTCTTTCTAGAGCGAGTGCAGCAAGCAATAGAACGTACTAAACAGCAAAATAAATATCTATTTGCCGTACTCTTTTTAGACTTAGACCGCTTTAAAGTTGTTAATGATAGCCTTGGACATCTACTAGGAAACCAACTTTTAATTGAAATTTCTCATCGGCTCAAATCAGTTCTGCGAGTCGGAGACATAGTTGCCCGTTTTGGCGGGGACGAGTTCACAATCTTAATTGAGGAAATTGAGGATATTAGCACCGCCATACAGCTAGCCGAGCGAATTAAAAAAATGCTAGCTTTACCATTTCAACTAAATGAGCATAGGGTATTTACTAATGCTAGTATTGGCATTGCTTTAAGTAAAACAGATTATGAGCAAGCAGCGCAGATTCTACGCGATGCCGATGTGGCAATGTACTGTGCCAAATCGCTTGGGAAAGCCCGTTATGAGGTTTTTGATCAAAAAATGCATGAGGGTGCATCTTTGCTTTTGGAGTTAGAAACTGCTCTGCGAAATGCGCTGCTCAAGCAAGAAGAATTTCGTCTTTATTACCAGCCAATTATTTCACTGACAACTGGCAAAATTATTGGATTTGAGGCTCTGATACGTTGGTATCATCCAAACCTAGGGCTTATTGCCCCTCAAGATTTTATTCCCCTGGCCGAAGAAACTGGAATGATTCTTAGTATTGGGCAATGGGTGCTTTATGAAGCCTGCCACCAAATGCACAAATGGCATAAACAATTTCCTAGCTCACTACCCCTGACAATTAGCGTTAATTTTTCTGGAAAACAAATCACCGAACCTGATGTGTTTAAACAAGTTAAACATATTTTGCAAGAAACTGGACTGAAGCCACGCAGTTTGAAATTGGAGATTACTGAAACCTTTTTGATGGATAATTTTGAATTAGCTACCACCGTGCTTTCCCAGTTAACAGCCCTAAATGTGGAGTTGCACATGGATGATTTTGGTACTGGCTATTCATCTTTGAGTTATCTACATCGCCTACCAATAAAAACCCTTAAGATTGACCGTTCTTTTGTCAGCAATATAGGTAGTCGAGGGGAAAATTTAGAAATTGTTCGAGCTATTGTGACATTAGCTCATAATTTAAATATGTCTGTAACAGCAGAAGGGATAGAAAGTGTAGAGCAATTAGCACAACTAAAGGCGTTACAATGTGATTATGGACAAGGGTATTTTTTCTTACCACCTATGAATAGTGAACAAGTAGAAATACTACTTGCTGGTAACTTGTGTTACAAAAACTTTTTAAAACAATAAAATCTTGGAATCAAATTTTCTTTAGAGAAACACCTTGTAAAATCGGACGATTAAAATCGCTTGATAGTCTACATTAGTGTAGTACTGGCTGTAGCTGGAAAGTCTCTGCGTTATTCACTACCTCTTCTTCTTGCAAAAGTTCATTAATAAAAATATCAATTTTCTTCCGATTAATATTTTGCATGACTATAATATGCGCCCAATTTTCATAAACTGCTAACTGCCACTTTTTGATTAACCTTTGAGGAGGTTTCTGAAACACGACGGTATTGGAAAAACTATTTAACATACATGGATATTCTCTGATTTTAAGTTGTTGAAAAAGATATTGGGCGTTATTAATACAAGTGTTTGCTTCTCTAGCTAATCCATCATAACCTCTTGTTTGTACTGCATACCAGAGAATTAGGGGAGTGTGACCGTTTCTAGATCCGAGAATTGTTGTATCTTTTGAACCAATATATTCAATTTCTGTTTCAACTTTTTCTACCCATTTCTTTTTAGTTAAAACCACACCACAAGGTAACGGAGAACCAATAAATTTAGCAGAAATAGCTATACTATCTATAGGTTTTTCAAAGTTAACTTGCGGAGCGCCATCTAAAAATGGTAATATTAATCCTGAAAGTGCAGCATCACAATGGATGTAATAATCTTTAATTGGATTACGCTCTAAAATTGCTAGAACTTTGTCTAAGTTATCAATTGCACCTTTGACAGTAGTCCCAATATTTAAATTTATGATTGCTGGATAACTTCGATTTTCGCTAATTAGTTGTTCAAAATGCTCATAATTAATCTCTCCATTAATTTGCGAATTAACAACATTATGCTGGATACGGAATAATTTGGCTGCTTTGGATATGGAGTAATGAGAGTCTTGTGATGAGTAGAGAATCCCATTAGGGTAAATTTCTCTTGCTAAAAACATTCCATATAAATTACCTTCAGTTCCGCCAGCAGTAACATAACCCCAAAACTGATCTTCTGGAATCTTATAAAGGTGAGCAAAAAAAGATAAAACTTCTTGCTCAAACTTACGAGAATGAAGACCAAAATCTGGCTCTATATATGGATCTCCAGCATTATTTAATAGAT
>NZ_JACJQM010000277.1:0-4522 GCF_014696655.1 Nostoc sp. FACHB-888
GAGCCAGGAAAAAGATTTTACGCTTACCGTTGGTTACTTGATTGGTTTATTCAGCTACGTGGGCAGTTTCCCACCCGTGAGCAATTGTCTGGGCATTTAGCGCAAGTGACAATTGACCCGCAAGTTAACTACCAACAAGTAACAGTTATTCAAGAGGCGATACAACCGCAAAATCTTGGCATCCCACAAGCTCGATTTGCTCAATTACCAAATCATGCTGTGGGAGCAACGTTTGAAGAGGAAACGGGGCAGAGTGCAGGGAGCTACGGGGAAATTTCTCCCATGCCCTCTGCTAAGGTGCAAAGTGCTTCTTCCTCTCCAGTCAATACCGATATCTCCACCTACACCACTAAACCCCAAGCGCAGTATGACCTAATTGGGCATATTGCTAAGAAAGTTACCAATATGCTGTGGGTTGGTGTCCCTGGTTCTGGCAAAGGCATCACCATTAGCAATGCAATCGATGCTATTAAGCGGCTACATCCTGGCATACACATCTTTTATATTGATCCCAAAGGTGACGAGAAAGAAACTGGATATTTCTTAGGTCGTGTTGATACTTTTAAACGGGCTAAAATCCTAGAAATGTCGCCAGTCGAAGCGGTCAAGTGGGTCAAAGAATGTTTTACCGAGTTCCAGAAAATCTCTGGCCCAAAGCTCATCATTTTAGATGAAGGCACGGCTGTTTGTTCCAAGTTCAAAAATACCAAGGGTGAAATTGGCTGCCTTAAAGACAAAATCATCTCTTACTGTTCTTGCGGTGATAGTTCTGGTTGGCATTTCTGGATTGTCGTGCAAAATCCCCATACTGACGACTTGGGCATTTCTGGCGGACTGCGATCGCAGTTAACATCTGTTGCCTTAGTTTCTCCAGATAACGTCCCAGCTTACAACGCCATGATTGCCACTCAACTCATACCCAGCGATCGCAAGATTACTTCCACCCAAGTCATGGAGATTGCCGCACAATTACCAGTTGGTCGAGCAGTGTATTACGGCGGCATCAATCAATGGTTCCCAATGCCACAGCTAAAAAACTTCTCTGGCTATGACCGAGATACCAAACAGTTTGTTAATTCTGCACCCAGCGAGCAACATTCTTCTAGTACCGAAGCTAATTCATCAGTGGATGCGCCAAAAACTCAAGCTCAACAGATGTTGGCACTTTTGGAGAAAACGAAAGCTAATTCAATTGATGAGTTTATTCAAACCGAGTTGAAATTAGACGGAGTTCCACCAGATTTAATCCGTTTAGGAATCGAAAGATTGCTTCAAGATTCTCCAATTAAGTACAAATTCGACGGCGCAAATAGCAACCAGAACTAAAATTATCAGGAGAAAATATGCAGTCAATTCGTGACGTACCTACACCGCCTGCGTACAGGTCGGTGTAGGTACGTCACTACGAGTGTCTACAAGGGTTTTAGATTTTCGATTGCTATCCTAAAACTACGCGAACACAAAAGAAGTTATAAAAAAAATGCTATTAGCATTGAATAAAATAAAACTTTAATTGCAGTGTATCACCTCTAGCTTATTTTCAATATAATTTGCTCTTGATGAAGTAAAATCGCATCAACTCAACAAAAAACATCTTTAGTACTTTTGTAATTGGGATTTTTGGTATCTTAACTTGAAGAGCTTATGGCATAATGAGCAATATTCCTACGGAAGAAAAATTATTGTTGAGGGAGATTAAATGCCTGTTACCTACGAACTTAGAGATTACCAACATCAGTGGATAAAAGATATTTGGAATTCTTGGGATCAAGGTAATAGGCGGGTGCTTGGACAACTCCCGACAGCCGCCGGGAAAACGGTGTGTTTTGCACATATTTCTCATAAATTCTTTGACCAAGGAAAGCAAGTTTTAGTCATTGCCCATCGGATTGAGTTGATATCTCAAGCTGCCGAAAAACTCTCAGAAATCATCGGTGAACCAGTTGGGATTATCAAAGCAGGTGTTCTGGCTAATCCTGAGCGAAGAATCCAAGTTGCTAGCGTTCAAACCTTGAGCAGACGAGAGGTATTAGAGTTGCCAATGAAGATTGGACTTTTGATATTGGATGAAGCGCATCATGCAACTGCTTTATCTTATCGGCGATTAATTGAACATTATGAAAGCGCCCAAATATTAGGTGTAACTGCCACTCCCCAGAGAATTGACGGTCAAGGTTTTGTTGATTTATTTGATGATTTGGTTATTGGCATTGACACGACTGACTTAATTCAGGCTGGGTATTTAAGTAAGTTTCGATTATTTGCAACGAATCAAACTATTTCGACTCTTGGAGTTGCAAAATCTCGTGGAGATTTCAGAGCCAAAGACCTAGCGGTTGCCGTCACTAGCCAGATTGGGGTTAGTGAAATCCTTGAGAATTACTTTAAATATGCACGAAATCTTCGTACAGTTATTTTCGCCTGTAGCTTAGAACATTCTCGTGCCCTGGCTGCGGAATTTTCTCGTAATTATATTAGTGCCGAACATTTAGATGGGAAAACTCCCCCACAAGAGAGATTAGAAATATTGCAGCGTTTTCGCAATGGGACAACCCAAGTAATTACTAATTACGAAATCTTAACCGAGGGCTTTGATTGCCCTAATATTGAGTGCGTCTACTGCGTCCGTCCGACTGAAAGCTCTACTATGTGGCTGCAAATGCTGGGACGGGTTCTAAGAACTTACACTTTAAAACCCACTGCGGTGATTATTGATATTACCGATAATTGGAAAAAACATGGGCTTCCTGATGAACCACGCAAATGGAGCTTATTGCCTAAAACTATATCAGAAATACAAAACAAAGGCTTAATCCAATGTGAGCATTGCACCCATATTTTTAAACCGCTAACTGATGAATTAGCTATTGAAGCCGAAGTTGACGAGGATGGAGTAGTGATTCAACATCACCAAGCTATTTGTCCAAGCTGTGGTGAAACGATTTATTTTACAACTATTGAGAATCCTACAAAGCCAAATTTTAGCAGAATCCGACTTAGACAGGGTTTTAGCCTAACTCTAACAGAAATTGACCTTTCTGTTTCTACTTACAGATTAGACTTAGTTACTGATACGATCCGAAGGCAAGGTTTACGAGGTGCGAGTCCCACTAAAATTTATAGCGCCATTTTCATCGCTTTTATTGAAAATATTACTAGATTCACTCTTGGAGATTGGCGCGAAATCGTTAAAATGGTTGAGCCATCCCAATCAGCAATTACCAAAAAAGCATGGGAACTGTACAAGGAAGCTTTTGAACGACATAAGAACCGCATCTTGGCTATGTCTTTCGTTGAACAGAAAAAGCTAAAACAAGGCAGTAGCAATGTGGCGACTAATGTAACGACAATAGAAGCTCTTGGGCAGTTGGAAAATAGTATATTTTGGGAACCAAAAACAATTGAAAAGTCATCTAAGTTCAAAAAGAATTTAGGTGATAATTATTTTCGAGTGAAGTACAAATCACAATGGCTTGAATCCTTAACTTACTGTTCAATGCTAACAGGCGATTTTTTAAACATAAATGCTGGACTATTCCATGTGGAAATTAAAGATGTATATGTAAATATCTGTATTGAGGTTAGAGAACTTCCTGGGCTGAAATCCAAACTAACAGAGATTTGTGATCCCGCAGAGATTGAATATGCCTTTAGTAAAGGATTTGGCAAGCTTGCTAAAGTCATGTTCCGGTTAAGTTAATTCCCCATGTTATACCAATTCACAATTCGCACTCTTGCTGCGCCCCGCTTCTCTACGAGACACTTCGTGAACGCTAACGCAATGACGCTCTCTACGAGACGCTAAAAGCGAACGTAGACTCGCTTTGCGCGTCGCTGTTTTCATGCCCAAAGGGCTGTACGCAATTAGAAAACTTAGATACAGCAAGCCTTTCAGGATTTACATCTGTTTCATTATTTTAGTGAATTGGTATCATGCACTGTTTGGTAAAACCTATTTAGGCACAGAGGTCGCGTTGAGTCCATTGCTTTTCCTTCTTGCCCTCTTGTTTGTACTTTCTGTAAGCTTCGGTTCTTCTGACTTACTAGAATTAACCATTTTCACCAAGTGCTGATTTAGATAACTTTGCGCCGAGATATACAAACTTTCCCAAATCTCCTGGTTCCGGCTGATTTTTGTACCGACTGTATTTCCTGCTGTTTTCTCCGACACCAAATATTTGCGGAAATAGTTCGTCCACACGTGTTGTAAAAAGTCTTCGGCGAATTCATTAAACGGCAGAATCCATTTATAGTCTTTATCCAAAAATACCCGATAGGACGCGATTATCGGTAATGCGAGGTCAGTTGGCGCACCAAACCCGAATGAGTACTTGCTGTCCGGTAACAACGTAGTTTTACGTATATCTATTGAAGCTAAATCGTTAGCACCCTTTCTTCTGGGGTTGCTGATATGGTCTTGAATTATTTCGTACAGTCTTTGCTCTATCCACAAGGCTTGAGAAAGTAGAGGCAGTAAAGCGGTTAATCGTTCCCTTTCTGCATCTGTGATGTTACTTGGAAG
>NZ_JACJQM010000278.1:0-4484 GCF_014696655.1 Nostoc sp. FACHB-888
CATCCACTGCCTGCTTTTTATTGGACTGGCGATACACAGATGAATTGTCTGCACCAAATTCTTACTCAGGTTAAACAAATAGGTTATGCTCATCATATTCAGCGCCTGATGGTGTTGAACAACTTTGCTTTGATTGCAGGTATCTCCCCCCAAGAACTTGAGGACTGGTTTCATGCCGCCTTTATTGATGGCTACGATTGGGTGATGCAAACCAATGTCATTGGTATGGGACAGTTTGCTGATGGTGGAATGATTGCTTCTAAACCTTATGCTGCTTCTGCTAACTACATCAATAATATGAGCGACTACTGTCGCAATTGTATTTACAATCCCCGTGAGCGCACCACTGAAAATGCATGTCCTTTCAACTTTTTTTACTGGGACTTCCTTGCTCGTCATTATGACTTGCTTAAAAAACAGCCACGCATGACTCAAATACTGCGTAACTTGGAGCGGCTCTCTCCATCAGAACTTCAAGAAATCCGCTCTCTGGCTTCTAGTTGGCACGCTATGTAAAGCAACCGTTTAGCCACTTGTGTAAGCAAATATCTGCAATTATTCCAGACAGATGCAACGCCGGGTTGTTACTAGTTAACAAGCCTGCTATCTAGACAGAAAAAATTATCCTTTGCTTGCAGCAACTGAACCAATCCAACGAGCCAATACTTCTCGGTTAAGAATTAAGCAGTATTGAGAATAAAAAAAGTGAGTGGTTGGTGTTGAGTACCCGCTCCTCTGTGGATTGGTTTTCTAGACGGAAACTTAGAACGAGGTTTTTTGACTACTCTGGGATTTGTTCTGCCAAGTCTTTGAGGGATTTTTTGCTCCAAAATTTCCAGAATCAGCTTGGAGAAAAAAAGGGTAGTTGCTCACTATTAGCATCTTGAAAATCAGAAATAGCACAGGCGTTTGACTTTGAGAGTACCAGTAAAACCTAAACGTAATGGAGATATTTCAGCAGCACTCGCGGCTTGAAACATTAAAGTGCGAACTGCATAATGGCTGAGAAGCCAACCGTAAATTTCTTGAACAACTTCACGGGGTTTGAGAGAACGGATGGGAGTTTTACGCCCATTAAGATGGGTTTTTAGCTCATCAATAGTATTTTCGATTTCCCAACGCTGATGATACTCTGTGGCTAACAACAAAGCAGGAAACAAAGCAATATCCATCAAACTGGTAATGAGACGATAAGTTTGTTGTCCATTCTCGCAGTCAATAGTGTATTCTATGACCCGAACCTGAATCTGTTTTCCACCTTTGTCTTTGGACTTGCGGTCTGGAGCAATCCACGACAGATATGAGCCATCTTCTAAAACTTTTTCTACTGGAAATTTAACATTCTTCGGAACTCGTCCAAGATATTGGCATCCACGATTTTGAGTAGCATGAACCATCCGATAAGAATGTAGCCCTCTGTCCCACATTAGGAGCATCCCTTGACCACAGCTTCGTAGTAGTTTTAAAGCTCGCACTCTCTCACCGATACGATAGGGACACATTAAGGCATCAACAATCAGATGAGTTCCCGCCTCCACTAACAATACCAAACGTACCTTCGGGAAAGCAGCTCTAGTTCCCTTTCTACTCCCTGGATATCCAAATACTCTGGCATTGGCAGTACTATCTGGCACATCAAAAACCGTACCGTCTACTGCCATCACTCGCAGTCCTCCTAAAAATGCTCCCGGCGTTTGTGGTGTCGCTAATGGTCTAATTATCTTGTGAAACAACCGACTCATTGCCCAACATCCCAACCTCTGTCTTGCTTCACTGATGGAAGAACTACTTGGTACTTTCCAATACTGCCCTAGTCGCGTCCACTCTCTACTTAGTCCATTCACCAGATTTTTTAGTACATCTCCCATTGCATCTGATGACCATAGATTCATCGCTATTACTAGACACACTACCAACCCAGATGGCAATTTCCGCGATCGCTCTTCATAACTGTCTGTCTCTGATAGAGTTTGTCTAATCACGGATGGAGAAATCACTGTTTCTATCGCTTTGAATATCAACTCTGCTTCTAGCGTTGGCGTGATTAAGGAGAAATCTTTTAACTGCAACAGTTTGGACGCTCGCACTTTTTGGAGAACAATTATCACTTTACCCTGCTTTTGCCCTTAACCGAGAAGTATTGTCCAACGAGCGACTAACATAGCTAGCACCAGCTAGATTTTGGGAACAAATTGGACACATTCGCCCTTCAACATGAATGCATCACCCCAAGGTGAGCAATCGTAGGCTGTGGAGAGCGGTTGTACAAGGGCAGAGGTGCGGGCGGCGATCGCAGATGTGGCGATGGCGTAACCGCCCGCCGTAGGCATCGCAACAAAGCCGTGCAAGTCTACAATCTCGTTTCCCGGCAGTGGCAAAGAGGAGTGGTGCAAAACTACTCTTCGCTAGAGGGTTTTCTAGAGGTGCGCTGTGGAAAGCGGATACAGAAAGTGTTCATTCTGGCTTCTGACTCCTGAATTCGGGGTAAAGACAAGATACGCGCAAAATTTATCACGATGTAAAGTTTTGTAAAGTAGTCAAATATTTATACTTCTCATACATGCTTCACATTTAATATGTTAGCCTCTGGAAAGTCCTCAATTAAATATGAATCCTTCCCGACATATCGGCGCTAGCAAAAATGTCATATCCATCTAAACCCTCTGCTGAACCTTGTGTAACGACCTTCGATGAGTTTGTGCAATTGGCGAATTATTCTCTGATGGATACCTTAAATGCCGATCCTGATGCCACTGGAGATGGTGATGATCACCGGGCCCGCCAGGTTTTTTCTGGTCATTTCGTGCCTGTGACACCCACGCCGCTTGCAGACCCAGAATATGTAGCTCATAGCCGCACTTTTTTTAAGGAACTTGGGTTGAGCGATGGACTGGCGCTTAATGAAAAATTTCGCCGTGTATTTTCTGGTGATCTCTCTGCTGCCCATGAGCCGATGCGTCAGGTGGGCTGGGCGACGGGTTATGCCCTGTCGATTTATGGCACCGAATATACCCAACAATGTCCATTTGGTACAGGTAATGGTTATGGCGATGGTCGAGCAATATCTGTATTTGAAGGAATCATCAATGGACAGCGCTGGGAAATGCAATTGAAAGGGGGCGGCCCAACGCCTTATTGCCGGGGTGCCGACGGGCGTGCTGTCCTCCGGTCAAGTGTGCGTGAGTTTCTAGCGCAAGACTATATGCAAGCGTTAGCTGTGCCAACATCGCGCTCTTTGACACTGTATGTTTCTAAATCTGAGACTGTTACCCGGCCTTGGTATTCTCAAGACTCCTACTCTATTGACCCTGATGTTTTGGTGGACAATCCTGTGGCCATTTCAACTCGCGTTGCACCCTCCTTTTTGCGCGTTGGTCAGCTAGAGTTATTTGCCCGCCGCACTCGCAGCAATGCTCATCCAAAAGCCTTAGAAGAGTTGAGCATGATAGTGTCGCACTTAATTGAGCGAGAGTACAAAAGCGACATTAATCAAAGCCTTGGTTTTGCCGATCAACTAGTTGAGTTGGCTAAGCTATTTCACCAGCGTCTCACTTCACTGGTGGCTAATTGGCTACGTGTTGGTTATTGCCAGGGTAATTTTAACAGTGACAACTGCGCTGCTGGAGGCTTTACCCTAGACTATGGACCCTTCGGATTTTGTGAAAAATTTGACCCTTGGTTTCAACCTTGGACTGGTGGCGGCGAGCACTTTTCATTCTTCAATCAGCCCATTGCAGCAGAAGCAAATTATTACATGTTTTGGAAAGCAGTGAGACTGCTACTTACAGAAGATGCTGAAGCGTTAGAACAGTTCGACCAAGTAGGCCGCGGCTTTTCAGAAGCCATGCAAAAACAAATCCAAAAAATGTGGGCGGACAAACTTGGCTTGACTGAATATCACCCAAAGCTATTTGAAAAATTGATGCAGTTAATGACTGACTCAGAGGTAGATTACACCATTTTCTTCCGCGAGTTATCCCATATACCAGATGATATCTCAGCATTGAAAAAAAGCTTCTACGTTAAAACTTCACCACAACTCGATGAACAATGGCAATCTTGGCTAAAAAGCTGGCGCGACCTCGTCATTAACGACGGCAATTTGGCTGAGATATCGACAAAGATGAAACAGACGAACCCTAAATACACATGGCGAGAGTGGTTGATTGCCCCTGCGTACCAACAAGCCATGCAGGGTGACTATACTTTAGTTAAAGAGTTGCAAGAAGTCCTTAGCTATCCATATGATGAGCAATCACAAGACGTAGAAGATAAATACTATCGTCTAAGACCTAAGGCGTTTTTTAACACGGGTGGCGTGTCGCACTATAGCTGTTCATCTTGAATAGCTGATTGTCACGCAGCTATTCAAGATGAACAGCTTTGTTCTTGAGCAACTGTTGAAAGCCAGGTTTGATTAGCGTACATTTCTGTTCCATGGCTGATGCTGTTGGCGAAATATTCCTTAACATTATTGGCAAAGG
>NZ_JACJQM010000279.1:0-4465 GCF_014696655.1 Nostoc sp. FACHB-888
TCCTTTAATAGCAAGGGTTTCAGCGTTTTTAAATTTAGCCTATTTTTTCGTCAAGATCCTTATCCAGCAAGGGTTTCAGAAATACCGTGCGTTCGCCCTGGCACTTCGACTCAACCGACAACCAACCGCAAGAGAAGTAGCTACCTCACTTGGGCAAAGCGAAGCTGAAGTGGAGTCAATTCTTCATCAAGGGGAACGAGCAAAGCAGAAAATGGTGACTGCTAACCTACGGCTGGTGGTGGCGATCGCTAAAAAGTACCAGAACCGAAACTTAGAATTTCTTGATCTGATCCAGGAAGGTACACTCGGTTTATACCGTGGCGTTGAAAAGTTTGATCCAAACAAGGGCTACAAACTTTCAACTTATGCCTATTGGTGGGTCACTCAATCAATCACACGTGCGATCGCAGAACAATCAGGAACTATTCGTTTGCCTATTCATATCAACGAAAAACTGAATAAAATCAAGAAAATACAACGGGAATTATCCCAGTCGTTGGGTCGAAAACCAACTGTAGTAGAAATTGCTGAAGAATTAAAGGTTAAACCAGAGCAGGTTCGAGAATATATTCAAGCAGACCGAAAGTTAGTTTCGCTAGAAATGCGCGTTGGGAATGAACAAGAAACAGAATTAAGCGAACTTTTAGCTGACGAAAAGATTTCCCCTTTGGAAGAATTAAATTCTTCACTGATGCGCCAGAATATTAAAGAGTTGCTAGCATCCTTAGCTCCAATACAACGAGAAGTACTAACTCTACGTTTCGGGCTAGAAAATGACCATCAACTGAGCCTAACTCAAATTGGAGAACGCCTTAACTTAAGCCGAGAAAGAATTCGCCAGCTTGAACATAAAGCACTTTCTATTCTTCGCCGTCAAAAAAGTGATATTAAGGAGTATCTTAATTAATTAGAATGATTTAGTTCTACCCTGAAATAAAATATGAGTCGAACTCGCTACTCTCCTGATTGGAAACAAATTGCTACTGCTGTAAAGAATTCTTCTGATTGGCGTTGCTCTCGTTGCGAACGCCCTTGTCTGCGCCCAGGTGAAAAGCCACCAGAATTAACTTTGAGTCAGCGTCGGGTTTATAACCTTCAGGTACATCACTACAATTTCGATCCGTCTGATAACCGTTTAGAGAACCTTGCCCCGTTGTGCAGTAGCTGCCTTTCTTCCCTTACCACCGATTCAGACGAGGCAATATTTCACCTGGGCAATTATCACTCTTTTAGGGATAATACACCTTTCATAAATTTGAAGAAAAACTATTATTAAGAAGTAAGGCCATTTTATTAGCCGATGCCCAGCAAAACTATTGAAGTCCGAGAGTACACCGTCAGAGCGCACAAGCGGGAAATTCATACTCGCGTTTTCAACTTCGTATGTAAGCAGTGTGAGCAACCCACACAACGAGAAACCTTTGGTGTGCGACCTCTATATTGTGAGCAATGCCGTCCGCCACAAGCACCCAAGAAATCAGTAGTTCCTCTCAAGAAGAGAAAACCCAGAGCTATGAATTACTTGAGTGGCAAAGACATAGCAGGATAATTTGTTGTCTCAAGGTTTTGAGTGAGCGCACGAAAGTGAGTGAAGCAGTGCGCTCATTCGCTTAACCTAACTCAAAGTGGTAAAAAGTAACAAGAATGAATGTCACTCTCAATACGGTTCGGTTAAAGGGGAAAGGTTTTGAATACATCGTTAACAGCTCCTTTTTCCAAACTGCCCCCTTGCGTGCCTCAATCAAAAAAATTCTTAACCAAAGGGTATTGGCAGTTGACCAATCTACACCGTACCCAAGCTTCAGCCCCGGCAATTGAAACCTTTAATTCTCTTTAACAAAGATTGCCTCTACCTTTGCTTAATCAGTTATGCAGTGTACGCAGCATATCTATTTACACCTAAGCGCCATGACAATCGCTCGACACAGCTTGAACAGGCAATGCAAAAGAATTTGGACTGTGACAAAAATTTGCGGTTTCAAGCAAATAGTCCGTTATTATACAATTGACACTGAGTATTGAAAATGTTTTATATAGAACAAGCAGTATATTTTTAGACCTATGAGCTACAGAACTAGTCATCCAAGTGATACTCAAGCGCTCGAAGAAGTTGTGGAAAAGTTTGGGATTCCCAATTTACAACTGGTAATTGATTTGCGTATTTTACAAGATTTACGAACTATGTTAGACAGCGATGGTGATCAGTTTGTTGCCGAGTTGATCAATATTTACTTAACAGATAGCCCACTGAGAATGCAGATGATTAAGGATGCTGCCGCCAAGGGTGAGCGAACAAAATTACAAAAAGCATCTCACGATTTGCGCTCTCCTAGCGTAAGTATTGGTGCAGCGAACTTGGGAAAGATGTGTGAAAGTTTAGAAATTGCTGCCGAGAACCAATTATGGGATGAACTATTTCAAATAATTAATCAAATAGAGAGCGAATACAAAAATGTCGTAAAGTTTCTTCAAAGTTTAATATTTAATATTTGACAACTCTATATATCAAAGCTGGCAGATTGATTTAAACTGGAAGGCAACGTAGTTCAATGCATTCTTGGAGCGATCGCTTGCTTTGGGCAATCGAGCAGATCACTCCTGTGTGGATGTGAAGGGGTGATGATGCTTGCAAAGTAAAGAATGGCAACCAACCAATGATTTACACGCATCTGTCTGGGTTACATCGGGGGGTCTTGATAAGCTAATCGGCACTGAAGTTGCATAAGAAGAAGAAACCTTCGCGTTAAAGGTGCGCGTTACCTGGTTCAAGAAATACGTGGATCAGCTAGTGGCGGTTGGAGTAACAATCCCTCAATTATCTCCTGCCCGACGGTAGGTATGCCATTGGACAGAAATCTGTCGGCTTTTCGTAGCAGCACAATGTAATATCTGCGATTGCCTTCGGCACTGCCCCGAATGGCGATCGCCTGATTGGAAACAAATTGCTACTGCTGTATCCGCTTGAGAGGTTAATAAATCTAGTATTAGAGGATTATTCTTGGGGTAAAAATGCCTGCACCATCCGAATTGCGTCAAAGGTGTTGGCATTCGTCGTGGAATCAAGTAACTCACGAGAAATGATAAGAATATTTACATCCTTGTCTAGATATACGCCAGCATTATTGATCAAAACATCTAACCGAGCAATGACATAAAGTGTCCTTGTTTCAAGCCCAGGACTGAAGCCGTGGGTACACTTGCGACTTGGTCTGACGGCGATTCAGGTTAAACATAGAGGCGGAACTAGTGATTGGGAAGGGTAGTTTTAGCCGCAAAACCCTTTGATTTTCGCAATAAGCGCATAAAATTGTGAGAAAATTGACCTCGTAATTTATGCCAAATTTTGAATTGCTCAAAGTCAATTTTATGAAAAAGAACTATGTTCTCCTGACTTTAGCCTCATTGATTTGCACTGCTGCGCCTCAAAAAGCTCTAGCAGATGAGGTTTGGAAAACGGAAGAATATAAAGTGGTTTATCAAGAAGATCGTAATAAAACTGCCGTGTGGCGTTATGGTCGCGATGGAGTAATCTTCATTGATGGTTTAGCAGGAGTGTTTAACGACCGAGGTTCAAACAATGGCTATTGAGTACAAAAGTCTTCATCGGTACGTTGCGATACCTATAGAGAAGGGGCAGATGGGAAACCTAACTACCATTGGGGCAGATTTAAAGTCACTTTCATTGATTCGAAATTCCCCTCCGGTTGGAAAGCTGATATTAGCCTTTGTGATCGCGATTTTGTGATGACTTTAAACGGTACACCTGTTACACAGTAATCAGCAAGCTAAAACACTTGCAACTGTTTGGTGCTTCTAAAGACTTATGGTAAATAACTTATTAGAGCAAGTCATGAATAAAAAATGGGCCGTCAAACGAATCACGCTAAATCTCGCATCAGTTGAAAGCGAAAAGCTTGAGCAGTATTGTGCAATCACGGGTAGACCGGCAACTGATGTGATTCGGGAATTGATTCGCTCTCTTGAACAAGAGTCTTTTATGGAGGGAGCAGGGAGCAAAAGGGATAGTTCAAGCGAAGATTCAACTTTGCGTGAACAGGAACGCTAACCCTGGCTTATTGAGATATTACCTTTTCGTCTTCAGTAGGAAGAGAAAGAATTAATTCCCGAATTACATTAGTCGCTGATCTGCCAGTCATTAAGCAGTATTTTTCCAGGTTCTCTTCATCCTTTGGTGTGAGATCAATTGTAAACTGCTTAATAGCCCATTTTTTATTCATAAAAATATTAAACGAATTGGATTTTGCAACTACTTCAATAAAGCTATCGCACTAGTTAAAATTTGTGCCATAAACTCAGTCTGAATCGAATGGCACTAAGAAAAGCCGAAACGCTTGTGTATTAAACAGTTTGCAACTGCTTTCTTAATTCATGCCGGGGTTTGGTCATTAAGGGATAAGCTTTCGGGCGGCGTTTACGGACTCGTGGTTCGTTTCTAGCAGGACGG